>CACZPG010000283.1 GCA_902782965.1 uncultured Lachnospiraceae bacterium | reverse complement strand
CTGATCATGTATCTGAACGGATATCTGCATAACTGGCAGGATTCAGAGGATCTGATGATTGAGGCTTTTGCAAGGATCATGGTGAAGAGGCCTTCTATTAAGAGTGGAGGTTTCAAAGCTTATCTGTATAAAACAGCCCGCAATCTGGCGTCGCGTTTCCATAGTATTCTGATCCGCAGAGAGACCTTCAGTCTGGACGATGAGGAAGGCAGTGCTCTTGAAGCAGAGATAAGTACCGGCGATCAGAGTATTCCATCACCGGAGGAAATACTTCAGGATAATGAGAGAAACAGGATACTGCACAGTGCTCTTCAGAAGATAGACCGGGAGCTTCAGGAAGTTCTCTGGCTTGTTTATTTTGAAGAGATGAGCTATGCTGATGCGGCGAAGGTTATGAATGTTAACCGGAAGAGGGTAGATCATCTTCTCCAGCGAGGCAAGAAAGTTCTTCGGGAAGAACTTGAGAAGGCCGGAATAAAGAATGCCTTCGAATGATGAAATTATATTAAGGGTTATTCAGTTATGGTTGAAAGTATTGAAAATGCCATACAACTTCTTATAACAGGTCTTTGCACTCTTATTTGTGCAAGAACTGCTTATCTTACCATGAAACGAACCTGGATTCTTCTGGGACTTGCTTCCGGAGTTTACTTTCTGGGGGATCTATATTGGCAGCTGTATCTCTTATTCTATGGTGAAACACCACATTATTCCCATATATCATATACGAGCTGGTATGCTTCATATCTTTTTCTGATACTTCTGATCATAGAATTAAAGGGAGATAAGGATACTTCTATCAGTGGAGAGAAATCAAAACGGAACGAAAGAGATAGAATGAAGGAGGTTCTTTTCCCGGGTAAAGAGTATAAGATATTATGGCTGATTCCTGTTTTTACCGCAGGAATGTGTATCTTCTACATGCAGTGGGGAGACTACATCAGTAATATTGTATCAGGGGTGCTCATGTCCGTTCTGATGCTTAATTCTGCCAAAGGGCTGATACTGGATAAACACAGGTCTGAAAAATCTTACGGAAGGAAAATGCTGTATATTTCGATGCTTATCTTCTGTGCAGCGGAGTATCTGGCCTGGACTTCCTCCTGTTTCTGGGATGGAGATTCCCTTCTGAATCCATATTTCTGGTTTGATTCAATGATATCGATATCATTTATTCTGTTCCCGATTGCACTTAGCAGGTGCTACAGAGGGCTGGTTGGAAAGGACGATGAGTAGATGAATTATATTGAGAACATCTTCATATGTCTGGCGGCGCCTCTTCTTTTTGCGGTTATATGCATGAAGGGAAATGGAAGACGTATAACGGTTTTTCTTCTGGCCGGAATGACAATGAGTCTGCTGTCATCTTATATAAGTACATTTCTGGCGGCTATACAGGGAGCGGATCTGGTTATTGCATCTTTGGAAATATCTCCTATGGTGGAGGAGATAATGAAGCTGCTTCCGGTATTCTTCTATCTGATAGTATTTGAGGCGAATGAATACGGCATGGCGAATAGTGTCATGATGACGGCAGTGGGATTTGCTACATTTGAAAATGTATGCTATCTGACTCTGAATGGTTCCGGTAATCTGCTGCATCTGGCTATCCGCGGCTTCAGTACCGGGGCTATGCATATAGTATGCGGAAATATAGTTGTTATCGGTCTTCTTCATCTTTGGAAAAGTGACTGGCTCCGGATTGCAGGCACAATAGCGCTTATTGCTGTGGCTATTTCTTATCATGGGATTTATAACATTTTGGTATCCCAGGATGGAATTCCGGCGGTAATCGGGTATATAATCCCGCTCATCACATTCCTGTCGAGCCTTATTGTCCGTAGCAGTCTTGGTGAAACCAGGAAATTGTAACAATTGCACAAATCATTTTGTATAATATTTTTTCAGGGATTCCCGGGGAATTCCTGATTTTTTTGTATCTATATAAGTGAAGGTACTAATGAAAGGAGGTCGGAACTTCCATGAAAAGCACAAATGAACGTATATCGCTTATGCATGAAAGAGCTAAAGAGCTGAAGAGGAAGAAGGACAGAGCAGTTATGATCGTCTACTCAGCAGCATGTATAGTTCTTTTCTGTGGCTTGATCGGTCTTATCAGATATTATAACGGACAGTCAGCCGGTGTTACAGGAGATATGTATACAGCATCATCGCTTATTGCCGAGAATGTTGGAGGCTATGTGCTTGTGGCGGTGTTTGCCTTCTCTGTCGGAGTTATCTTCACGGTACTGTGTGTGAAGTGGCGAGGGCGAAATGGTCAGAGTACCAGGCCTGAAACACCGGGACAGAACCATGACGGTGATGAGAAGAAGCATTAATAACGAGGCAGAACCGCACCGAGGATGACAGATTTATCCGGTCTGTTATCAATGAAGCAACAAAGGTATAGGAAAAAGGGAGGATGAGAAATGAAGAAAGGCAAGAAACTATGGAACAGGCTTCTCGCCACTACGCTTGCCGTCTCACTTGCAGGAGGAATGCTCTCCGGTGCAGGTGCGAAGACTGTAAGGGCTGAAGAGGATGAGAATGAAGCCGGAAGACTGGCCTATGAGAAAATCATGGGCGATAAGGAACCTGCCGACTTTAAGGTTGATAAGGATCCGTTTGGTTACGGTAAAGGTGAAGACTTCATGCTTTACACCCAGAATGAGCTCTTCGTTCTGCAGGGTGAGAGCTTAGATGATAAATCTGTAAAGTCATATGGAAAGCTGAAAGCAGAGAATAGTGACGATTCACCGTTTGAAACACAAAATGACGGAAAAGTGAAGGATTATACCGATAAATATAAGAATGATATCTCTTATGCTCAGTCAGTGAGCTTTGATCCCAATCGTTCACTCAGAAATGACCATATTGCTATTGCAGGTATCTATGGTGGGGATAATAAAATATATGTAAAGATACTGGACAAGAACGGAAAGCTGGTCAAGGAACTCTGCCTTGGTGAAGCAAGCTGGATGACTCATAGTGCCGATCAGAATAATGACGATATGTGGGATTTTAACGCCATGAATTTCATATCTATTACAGCCGGTGATTACGATAATGACGGTTTTGATTCAGTTATTGTATATGCCTGCCTGGATAATAATGATTATGGTTTGTTTGAAATCTATGATGAAAAGCAGTATGATGCAGCAACAGATACATACACCAGTAAAGGTTTCAAGGTTAGGAGTTCTACTGCAACCAAGGATCTTCTGCATGATGAATATCCTGATATCTATGAAGCTCATCTGGATCAGGGTGGCAAAAACATATATGTTGGTAATAAGCTGCACTGCGATATTGATTCGGGAGATATTAACGGTGACGGAATTGATGATCTGGTAGTTCTCAGCTATGTAAACAGAACAACCGGTGGTTCAATTGCATTTCCTCATGAATACATGCGTGATAAGGTGACTGAACTTTACAGACCTTATCTTGCTGTGAAATACGGAGAAGATGGCTTCACAGGAAATATAACAGCTGATGTTGATAAGGGTATCGGAGTCTGGAAGCAGACTAATGCCGGTGAGGATGAGACACCTCTGTTTGTAGCACCGGCTGCAGCAGGTCTTTCAGTCGGTGATGTGGATGGAGATGGTGCTGCTGAACCGGTTGTAGCAGGTTTCAAGCGAGTTATAGAAGGTGAGGAAGGCGAAGAAGTTGATGATTGCTTAGATGAACTTGACAAATCTTATTTAGTAGCTGCTGTGTATGAATCTGCTAAAAATAATCTGGTATGCCAGGCTTTTGATTATTCTCAGAAAACTAACAACTGGACCAAGGGTGATGCAACCAAGGGAGGTTTATTCGTTGGACCTGCAGGTGGTAGTACAGAAATGGATAATTCCTGGCAGCGTACCGCAGTAGAAACCGTTGCCTTTGATGGTATCGGTGCAGCAGAGCATATATTTATCAGTGGTGATATATATACTTATGACGCTGAATCAGCATCAATTACAATAGCTAATAATCCGGAATATTTCAAGCATACAGACACAGGTTTCCAGGATGTAGTAGCAGAAGAAACCTATATTCGTTCTACTGCAGTAGGTGTGTTTGACGGAAATCTTAAGGGCAGGGAACAGATAGTTTATGTTATAGGCTGTGCAGATCAGAATAATGTCGGAGATACCATCTATACAGAAGGAATGATTGGAGGTATCTATCGTGACAATCAGGATAATCCTACAGAGAGAGCTATGGATTTCTATTGTACAACTGAAACCCAGGTTGCTTCTTCATATTATCCGGATCGTAATGGTGGCAGCTGTGAATATAACGATTACATGAACTATGAAATTTGTGCATGGGATAATAACAGTGATGGTATGCATGCCAGATATTCAGATAAGGGTTATGTATACAGTGACCCAGAAGTTATGGCAGTTCTTCAGGCTCCTCCATACTTCGATGAGATGGACGGAACAACCTCAGGAGCTGAGACTGAATATTCTCTGACAACTTCCTATTCTTATGATACAAGTGAAAGCAACAATGTTTCATGGGGCGTTGCATATGAATTAGAGGCTGAATCTGATCCGGTCAAGTTCGATTTCTCAATCGGTGTAGAGAACGACTGGTCAGAGACTTTCACGGCAAGTCTTACAACCAGCGACGAATATACATTTAAGGCAATAGGAGACGATCAGGTAGTAATCTATCGTACACCTATTACAATATACAGGTATCAGGTTGAAACGGATGGAGAATTCGATGATGATCATTTTACTGATTTCAGTTTCCCTGGAGTACCTTCCAAAGAGATTATAAGCGTTGATACTTACAATGCTTTCGTAGACTACTATAATGAAATGAATGAGAAGAAGGCTGAGGAGGTTAATAAAACTCTTCCGGATGCTGAGAAGATTAAGGATGATCAGATTCCAAGACTTGAGAAGATAGAAGATGAATGGCTTGGAAATGCCGGAAATCCTTTCGGATATATGCAGGCAGACTCCGGAGCAGAGAAGACTATACTTCAGAAGACACCTAATGCTTTCACTACAGGATCAAGTGCAACAGGGTATTCATGGTCTAAGGAGAATTCCAGCTCACATGAGAAATCACATGCACATGGATTTAATTTCGACCTTACTCTTCTGTTTGGTGGTGGAGCTTTAGGAAATCACGTTCACATGGGTGTTACTACATCACTTCAGTTTACACATGAGTTCAGTACCTGTGAGACAAATGCTGATGGTGTTGGTACAAGCTGTGAAATCGGAAATATGGACGAAGCACTCCTTGCAGCAGCAGGAATATCTAATGCTACAGCAGGAACTTACGGATTCAATTATCAGATGGTATCATGGCCTTCAGGTCTTAAGAAGGATATTAAGGTTCCTGATGATCCTAAGTATCCGGACCAGACTCATATAGAGACAGTTGATATCCCTATCTATGGTTACATGCTTTCAGATGTAAGAGCAGGTGCTAAGCCTGTTGATGACCTTACAGCAGAGTTCTCGGCAGAAGACGGAGAACGTGAGATTACACTTAAGTGGACCAAGCCTGACAGAGATTCTGATCCGGTTGGCGGATATGTACTCTACGAAGTATTAAAGGATGGATCACTCAATAAGATAGATGTTATTGAAGGCAGCGAGACCTCTTATGTATATAAGGATCTTGACTGGAGAAGTGAATACTCATTTGTTCTTAAATCAATTGGAACCTTCTCAGGAGTTGAGGGTGTTAATTCCAATACTGCAATAGTATATTCAGATTCAAGTGGTGTATTCTCAATCGAGCTTAAGAGCTCAGAAGAAGATAAGGATATATTCGTAGTTAAGCATCTTAATGGCAAGACTTCTGAATTTGAGGTAGCTCATAAGAAGGCTGCAGAGATCATATCTATGGAGAAGATCTCAGAAGATGGCGATGTTGAAACTTTCAAACTTACTTATGATGATGGAACAACCAAGAATATCACTGTTAAGGGCGCTAAGAAGCCTGAGCAGCAGGTAATAGTTCAGACTGTTGTAGCTGAGCAGACTCCTCCGGCACCTGGAGATACAGTTAAGGTTGCATTATCAAAGGCTAAGTATGTAGTTAAGGATACTAAGGAAGGTGAAGATCCTCAGGTTGAGTATACCGGTTATACCGATACAGAAATCAAGAGTATCACTATTCCTGATACAGTTAAGGTTAAGGGCGTTACCTATAAGGTAACAGCAGTTAAGGATGATGCTTTCAAGGGTTACAAGAAGTTAAAGAAGGTAACAATCGGCGGAAATGTAACCAAGATTGGAAAGAACGCATTTGCTGATTGTCCTGAACTTACAACAATAGTAATCGAGTCTAATGTTAAGAGTATTGGTGATAATGCATTCAGCAATACTAAGAAACTTAAGAAGATCATCGTTAAGACTAAGAAGCTTACAAACAAGTCAGTTGCTAAGGATGCCTTTAAGGGAATTGGCAAGAAGGTAATTTTCCAGGTTCCTAAGGGCAAGAAGAAAGCTTACAGAACACTCTTCAGAAAGAAAGGTCTTTCAAAGAAGAACAAATTTAAGTAAATCGGAAATCACATAATAGATTTCTCTTTTATACTCTCTTACCAAAATGAGTCAGTGGGGCTTGTCCCCATTGACTCATTTTACAATTAGGATATGTTCGTGTAAGAGCCTTCAAGAAGGATTCTTCAAAGAAGAAAGTAAAACCAATAAACCAATATTACTTACGGTATGGTTATAGTAACTACAGTACCGCCCCCATCGCGTGGGGCGGTTTCTAATGTGCCGTTGCACATAAGCTCCAGACGTTTCTTAACATTTTCCGAACCTACGTGAACT
>CACZPG010000282.1 GCA_902782965.1 uncultured Lachnospiraceae bacterium | reverse complement strand
GAGAATCTCTGCTATCTCTGCAGCTTCTTTTCCCTCAACAAGCTTTCCGATAGCCTTGAGATTTCCATTACAGCCTCCCACAAATTTGACATTATGAAGCTTCTTCTCATCATCAATATCGAAGTCAATCTGAACTGAGCATACTCCGCTTGGTTTATAGGTTGTGTGATTCATCTTCTATCTCCTTTGATAACATTTGACTTATATTAGTTTGTTCCGGGTGTTCCGGGTGGAACCGTCTCGGTATAATCAAAATATGCTGAAGGAAGAACATCTGCGTTCTTATCCACTGACATATTAGCAACATCCTCAGCAGTTAATGTACAGGCTTTAATGAAATCTGCATCATCACATTCATGATATTTATAGTTATCATCACGATAATTAATTCTGCTCTTCACATCTGCAATCCATGTACCGGTAGCCTCATCATATCTGTAAAAAGTAAAGCCGCTCCATACTCCTGTTTCTGCATTATAATTTGTCTGCTTACTTAAATCACTGTAATTATACATATACTTCTTACCGTCCTGAGGAACCTTGATAACAGCATCCTTCACAACAATAGCAGCCTTACCGGTATCCGTTCCGTCTTTCTTGCTCTTCTCACCGAATTTAGTTCCCTGCTCAATGGTTTCATGTCTGTTATAATATCTTCCATCATACCAGGCATTGGAGAAATATCCCATTCCTGATCTGCCATTGGAACCCTCATAGGTATTTCCATTATCATACAGGAAGGTATACTCGTCACCGGTGCTTCCAAAAATACTGTATAATCCGATTATCTTCACGTAGCTGCCGCCTTTCCCCACTGTCTGTCTGACTTGAGCCCAGGTCAGCTTATCCTCTGTCGGGATATCATCCGGCACCTCCAGCTTTCCATACTCTCTCAGCATATCCGAAGCCTTATCATAGGTGATATCTTTCCAGGCATCCGAAGCGGAACCATCGAACTTGAAATAATACTTGATCATGTTCTCTGTTATGCTCTGACCTCCGCCGGAGCCCGCTCCACCATATTGTTTGGTTGTTCCATTCAGCGTTACGTCTATTGTATAGTGAGAATCGCTATTCTGGGCTACCTGAACATTCGGATTAAGTTTCTTCGCTACGGATGAGAGAATCCCCGGGAACCCAAGAGAATCATATCTCATTGGATGCATATCCGATACCAGAAGTCGCTTACCACCTTTTCTGCTATATGGATCCTGAATATAGAAATCCTGATCAACATGAGGAGAATTAGATATTCCATAGTAAGGATATTTCTCACTCTTAACAAGTTCACCTCTGATGGAAGCACCACTGTAAAGACACATCTTGCTGAAACCGGACTGAATGTCACTCATTTTGCCGAAGAAGTCATTTGATTTCTTTCCAAAGGTCTCGATAAGATAATCTGTCGTATCATAAACCGCAGACATCTTTATTTTAACCTTGGTATCCTCATAACCGGTATCCGACCACTCATCCACAAGAGAATTAACTCTTGTAGCCTGCTGAAGGGTAAGTACTCCACCATCAACATTTCCGAAAGGAGACTCGCCTATATAACCTCCCTTAACACGATATTTATCTTTATCCACATAAACAACATCCGGATATAGATATTTCCGTACCTGTATAGAACAGTTATGGATTTCCTTATCAATACTTCCGTCCTTTTTGTAGGTTGTGGATACAGGCTTGTCATAAGCCGAGGATTTGTCATACAGCCTGAAGGAATTCGGATCCGGATTATCTGTCTTGATATAGAACATATCATTGAAAGGTGCAATCAGCGGATATACCTCATAGGTGTAATCCGTTGCCTCAACTATTTCATCTACAGGAACCTTCTTGATCTTAGTTCCGATAAATGCTGTTTTGGCAACACTCTTCAGATTCTTGAGGTTCTTAAAGCTGAATTTCGAAAGCTTCTTACAGCCTCTGAAAGCAGCATCCTTAATCTTCTCAAGTCTGGAATTCTTGGCAAAGGTCACCTTCTTAAGCTTCTTACAGTTTTCGAAAGCTTTCATCCATATGACTTCGACATTCTTACCTATGGATACCTCTGTAATCTTCTTATTATTCCGGAAGGCTTTCTCACCAATTCCTGTAACCTTGTAGGAAAATGTTCCCTTATTCTTTCCCTTCTTCGATTTAATCCTGACTGTATCCGGAATAACGATCTTTGTAACCCTTTTCTTCGCTTTCTTAGTCAGACCTACAACCATTACGGTACTGTTTTTCTTCTTGGCATCCGTTATTTTGTAAATATAATCCCCAATTGTAACCTTGCTTCCGACCTTTGCATTCTTAACAGTAACTACTGCATTTTTTCCTGCCGCATTAACGTACGGATCAGAAGAAAATGCTGTAGAAATAATAAGCATTGCTATCAGGATAATCGATAATACCTTCTTCATATATCAGTCTCCTTTTCAAGAATCAATATACTCTTTTCGCATTACGAAATCAGAACAGCTCCAAATCTGTAATCAGCGTATCATTATATTTATTTCCTTCATACACATCCATGATAGTAATTACAACCCTGTCTGTGACATGAGTCTCTGAAAATTCTATTACATCCTTACCCAGTCCATCTGTAAGAGATATTATTTCGGAGGACCCATCAGAAAATGTAACCTTCATCTCTGACAGTCTGTTATTCTTATAAAACAGCTCTTCCGACTTCTGATATCCGTTCCAGAAATACATTCCTTTCACCAGACATTCTCTATCCAGAAGGATTGTCAGCGTCTCCCCTACGCCATTACCCTTACTTGCCTCGCTCCAGGCAGTATCTATAAGACCATCATTTGCATTCTCGGCATAATAGGTCGAACCATTGCTCGCTTCTTCCAGAACAGAACTTGCAGTAATATAATAATAATCCTCATCCACGGCAGGATATTCCTGAACAGGCTCTTCCGTAGCAGAGTCTTCCGGCTCAGCTGCCCCGTCATTTATATACTCTTCTGTTTCAGCTTCAGTTACGGCTTCAGGCAAATCTCCGGTTGGAGGAGTTATCTCGACAGTAATATCTTCGGGATTTATAAGATCACTTGAATCATCAGAGCCGGAATCATCAGTAATACTATTCACATAATCTCCGGCCATATCAACGCCTTTATTAATTCCTTTTTTTAAGGCGATAATTACAAATATAGTTATGACAAACAGCACCCCTAATATAGCCACCATCAGGATAATGCCTGTATTATCATCTTTCTTTACAGACCGTCCCTTATATGATTCCGGAATT
>CACZPG010000281.1 GCA_902782965.1 uncultured Lachnospiraceae bacterium | reverse complement strand
CATTTAATATACTCTCAAAAAGTTCTTTCGATACCTATATCATAATATAACAAAAAAAGGCGCCTTCTACAATTAGAAAGCGCCTGAGACACAATATTACAATATAAGTTTAATATGTTGATTTACGAGGATGTATGTAAAATTCATAAGAATCATATGGCGAATAACAGTTAAGTTCTTTCGATATTTCATCCCCGGCTTTTAGTTCGTAATCCGAATCAGTGAAATAAGCGGAATCATATCCAACTACATTTCCATCTTTGAAGAATAATGCACTACCTTCCACGGAATCTATAGTCTCGTCACTTACATTCTTCGCTGTAACAATAATCTTCTCATCAGTCTCGCTGACTTCATAGGTTACATCATCCGGAACCGGTTTATAATAATCACACATGGATACAGTAACCTTATACTGTACTGAGCTGGTATTTTCATCCGGCCAGAACGCGAGTATTGCTTTATTCCCTACAGAAACAGCACTGGCAGAATTAGTATCTGTACCAATAAGTTTTTCAGATTCATCATAATAGTTCACAGATACATCCAGATTAATATCATAATCAGAAGTGTTCTCGATAACCAGATAATAATGCCGGCTGTAATCATCTGAAGTACTATAATCGACAATATTAAGGTTATCCGCTATAGCCTGAGCATCGAATGCAGATACATTACCTGCCTCGTCTACTTTTCCATTAACCACATACTTAGCTTCGGCAGTAGGAATGGTAACCTCATTTCCAAGAAGTGCAGTATAAGATGTGATACCATTACATACGCCATATACGGTAATGTAATCATCTTCAAGAATTCTTCCTTCGTTAGAATCTGTTCTCTTATAGGTTATATACCATACTGCGTCAGAATTTCCATTCTCGGCAACACGAAGAACAACATCAACATCATCGGAAAAGATTCCCTCATTCTCCTGAACCTGAATGACCTTGCCTTCAACCTTAACATTCTTTCCCTCATAATCGGAAGGAGTTCTCATAACGCTCTCATAATCAAGCACTTCACAGCTTGCTTCATAATCAGCAGCCTCTGATGAAGAGCTATCTTCTGTCGTTGAATAATCCTCATCAGAAATAGAATTATCAGTTGAATTATCAGTCGAATCATCATAAGAAGAGGTATCATTTGAATCATCATAGTCAGTAGATTCTGTCGTTTCAGATGTATTATCTTCTATAGTATCAGAAATAGAAGTATCATCGCCCTTCTTTATTATTCTTTTATTTAATGCAAACACCGCTATGGATATCAGCAGCCAGACTCCAGATATGCACAGAGCCACTACTGAAAGAGTCTTCTTCTTTCCGTCCTTCTTACAGAGATCAACTATTGCCAGGATAAGACCAATCAATGAAGTACATCCCAGAATAGTCAGGATAAGAGCTGCCACTCCCAGCCCGGAATTAGATGAGCTGTCTGTAACTGCACCACCATAATTAACCGGACTGTTATAGGTGCCGTAATTAGGTGTAACATTATTATTCGAAGAATCGAACGAATCATTATAGGTCATACCCGGAGCCGGCATACCCTGATTTATATTGTTCTGATAATTCATGCTTTGTCCATATGGATCCTGATTGCCATATAGCTGGCCGCTCTGATTATTATTCTGATAATTCATGCTCTGTCCATATGGATCCTGATTGCCAAATTGCTGAGCACTCTGGTTATACTGATTCTGATAATTTATACTCTGGCCATACGGATCCTGATTGCCAAATTGCTGAGCACTCTGATCATACGGATTCTGTCCATATGGATTCCCTTGTGAATACGGATTCTGATCGTTAGAATTCATGTTGTTATTGTCCATACTCTTCCCCCCTCCTGAATATTCTGTTTTCAGATTTTCCTGGCTCTATAACTTTCGGATAGTTTCTTCTATAATCCTATCCGCGTCTGCACCCACAATATCAAGTCCCACTGCCTTTATCAGTTCCACATCCTTTATGCCGTAGAAGTTCTGAGCTAACGACTTTATATAACCGAAGCCGTATTCCTCCGGAACGAACTCTCCACCTGCAGTGGTAACATAGGTCAGCTTCTCAGCCTTGCAGAGTCCCTTAGGCAATCCCTCTTCAGTATATACAAATGTGATTCCAACCACATTTATCAGTTCCATATACTGCTTAAGCGCCGCCGGAAATGACAGATCCCAGAACGGTGCTGCTATAAGAATATGGTCTGCCTCAGCAAACTGCCGTGCAAGATCAAACATAGGATTATCGAATTCTCCCAGGAATATCAGTTCATCACGCATTTTCAGATAGGCTTCATCCACCACAGGAAATTCCTGTTCCAAGAGTCTCATCTCTGTTACCGAAGTGCTCTGCTTCTCTATATATGCATCTGCTATACGTTTGGTTCTTGAATCAGCCCTGACACAAGCGTTGATAAATAACATATATTCCCTCTCCTATATCTACTTACTCTCTTCTTCAATTTGGAGCTATTTTATCTGATTTTTATAAGGCTTAATATGCTTAAAACTCTTCGGATCCAGATTGTTTTTACTATAAAGAACGTTCAACTGTCCCGATTCTGTTTTATTTTCAGAAATCGTATTGAAAGTATCTTTATATACTTCCTTATATTTTCCACTCTTTTTGTTATATTTATAAAGT
Source organism: uncultured Lachnospiraceae bacterium (assembly GCA_902782965.1). Lineage (GTDB taxonomy): Bacteria > Bacillota > Clostridia > Lachnospirales > Lachnospiraceae > Eubacterium_Q. The sequence goes on along the minus strand of CACZPG010000281.1, from coordinate 739 downwards.
AAAAACGTTCTATATCCTGAACCGGCATTCTGGTAAGCAATAAAATAGTTTTTATTCGAAGATACATAACATATGCTTCCGACTATATCATTTACCTGTTTAATCTTGTTTCCTGATTTAGTATAAACTTTTGTAGTAGTCATATAGGCTCCGTACATTTCAGCTACAGCCATATGCTTCTGAGTACCTTTTTTAGTTTTAAGAGTTATATTATTGTAATAAACATAACTTGCAGTGCTGTTTTCCTCATAATATTTTTTTACACTCTTAAAATTCTTAAATGACTTTGCAGTAGAGGATGCCTGAGCATTTATTGATAACCCCTCAAAACAAGCTAATATAATAGCAATACAGACTATAAATGAAATGTCCCTTCTTATTATTTTCATACCTCTCTCCTTTCTCTTTTACGCTTGTATTCTACTGATGATTGCACGATGTTATACCTATTAAAGCACCTATATGTCAGGAACGTCAAGACATTATTCCAATTTGAACCGGACAGTTTTTTCGAATTGTTTTTCACGCAACAGATTTAAGCTTTATATGCCCGAAGTCTATCGCAAATCCTGCGATAAACCCGGGCATATTTACAGTTCTTTATTATTATCGATGTTTACAGGTTACTAAACACGATCAAACCGATTGCTTCTATGATTCAATCGATCATTTTCTCCCATTCTTCTCTTGTAATAGCGTATGCATAGGAAATTTGATTCTTAGGATCCGAATATTCTTT
>CACZPG010000280.1 GCA_902782965.1 uncultured Lachnospiraceae bacterium | reverse complement strand
ATCATCCCGACATATCGCAGCAAACATTTTTCCGCCGATATGAAATCGAATCCAATTCCATTCCGGCTGTAAATCCTTGGTCACACCGGTTTTTCCCATCAAATACTCTTCAATCCATGGATATTTCATATCGTTATTTCCTCCTACTGTAATTCTTTCTCATTGCTTCAATCGTAGCTCTGATCTTTTCACGGGCTTCCTCAGGTTCAAGCACTTCCGCCTTATCTCCGAATGTCATAATCCAGGCAATCAGATTATCCATATCCGTATAGTCTGCTGTAAAAAGAAGCCTGCCATCATCCTGCTCTGTAAAACAATTAGGACCGAATTCCTCAACCAACCGCCATTTCTGATCTGATTCAAATAGTGCTTTTACCTTGATCTCACCCGGAAAGATTTTCTTATTGGAGAGATCCGGAACCGATACATTTCTACATTCAAAAACCTTGTCTGTTCCACGAACCTTATCCATACGGTTCAGCTTGAACAGCCTGAAGTCTTTTCTTTTCCGACACCATCCCCACAGATACCAATTCGACCATTGAAATATCAGGTAATACGGTTCAACTGTACGTTCACTTTCACCTGATGGAGCATAGTATCGAAACCTGATCAAATGCCTGTCTCCGATTGCATCCTGAATAGTCTCTATCTTTGGAGCCAGAGATTCCCGGTACCAGGATGAAAGATCAATCAAAATGGAGTCCCTGCCAGTGATGAACTCAGAAGATCCTGCCTGGATTTTCTCCATAAGCTGACCATAGTATCTGCTGCCGCTCACGCTATCCAGACTTCGCAGCCCAGCAAGGATCATCTGCATATCCTTTGATGTCAGGATTGTCCTGTCCATCCGATATCCGTCCATAATGCTGATACCGCCACCGGTGCCTTGCGATGTACAGATAGGAATCCCCGCCTTGCATAGATCTTCAATATCTCGATTTATTGTTCTTTTAGAAACTTCAAACCGTCTTGCCAGCTCAGGAGCTGTCGTCTTTTCCTCCTGAAGCAGTACGGAAAGAATTCCAATCAGCCTGTCTATCTTCATTATACTTGCACCCCATATGTAATAGGAATTATACAAAAATAAACATGACACCAGTATGTCATGTTTATTTTAGCAAAATATATTTTTATTTACAATCTTTATAAGTAATGTTAGCAAACTGCTTCTATAGAAGCCTTGATAATCTCTACCGCCTCATCAGCATCTTTCTCGTCTATAATAAGCGGAGGAACCATACGTATTATATGTTCTCCTATTGCGGTGAGTAGTAAGTGTCTGTTAAGACATTCATGCTTTATGTCGATGCTTCTTATCTCATCATCAAACTCCACTCCAACCAGAAGTCCCTGACCTCTGACCTCTTTAACATGTGGTAACTTCTTCAGTTTTTCAGCAAGATAACTTCCCATCTTCTTTGCATTTCCTGCAAGATTTCTATCAAGAAGCTCATTTACCTGAGCGAGAGCTGCTGCACAGCTTACCGGATGTCCACCGAAGGTAGTTCCATGTGACCCGGCCGAAAATGCTTTAGCAACCTCTTCAGTCGCACAGATAGCACCTATTGGCATACCTCCGCCTAATGCCTTTGCCATGGATACTATATCGGGCTTAATTCCGTAATTCATATAACTCATTACATTTCCGGTTCTGCACCAGCCCGTCTGAACCTCATCTATAAGGAGCAGCATTTCATTTTTGTCGCAAAAGCTTCTAAGTCCTGTCAAAAATTCATAGGTTGCCGGATGTACTCCGCCTTCTCCCTGAACAGGCTCGACCATAATAGCAATAGTATTTTCGGTACATGCATCTTTAAAAGCCTGAAGGTCATTATACGGTGCATAGGAGAATCCATAGGTCATAGGACCGAATCCAATCTGACATCCATTTCCAGGCTGACCTGTAGCGGACATTGCTCCAAAGGTTCTTCCATGAAATCCCATTTTTGCAGTTACGATATGGTATCTGTTCGGACCATATTTCTCTATACCATATTTTCGCGCCATCTTAATCATAGCTTCATTAGCTTCTGTACCGGAATTCTGAAAGAATATTTTATCCATTCCAATCGTCGTACACACTTTTTCAGCAAGGAGCGCCTGAGGAATAGTATATGGATAATTGAAGGTATGCATCAGTTCCTTTGTCTGTTCAACTGCAGCAGCTACAACCTTTTCGTTACAGCTTCCGGCTGAATTAACTGCAATTCCTGCATAAAAATCCAGATATCTCTCACCCTTTTCATCATATATGTACTGATCCTTTGCTGTCTCAGCAAGAAAATCAAACCTCTCATAGGTTTCGATCATATACTTATTAACCTTATCTTTAATATCCTGTGCTGTAAGACCTATATCTGACAATTTCATTTTCATCATCCTTCTTTCTTACTAATAATGTAATGCTACTCATAGAAATCAATATCTTCAACGCTGATAAATCCCTTAATAAGAAGATATTGTTCTATCAGCTTCACACAGTCGTTAATTCCTACCTTTTCACTATTAAGCGTCATATCGTAATTGACCGGATTGGTCCAGTAATTGCCATGTGTATAATACGTGTAGTAATCCGCCCTGTACTTATCGGTTTTTTTAATAGTTGCATGAGCAACCTCTTCCGTAACTCCCAAGTTCTTCATAGTTCTCTGAACGCAGAAGGATCTGGGCGCCTCTATATATACACTGACCACATTGTGTTTATCTCTCAGAACATAATCTGCACACTTTCCAACGATCACGCAGGATTCCTGTTCAGCAAGATTTCGAATAATTTCACTCTGATATTCAAAAAGCTTATCATCGGATACAAACTTTTCGTTTCTTGCCAGATAATTTCTTGATCTGGGAAGTCCTCTCATGAGGTTAGAGAATCCTCCATTCGTTCTGATTTTCTCATTTACCTCCTGAAAAAGCTTCTCATCCAGACCACTCATCTGACTTGCAAGAGTAAGTATTCGATTTTCATAACAATGAAGTCCTAAATCTTTCGCCAGAATCGAGGCTATCTCTTTTCCGCCCGAGCCAAACCCTCTGGCAAATGTCACAACAAATCTTTTCATCTTAACCGCCTCCATAATAAACTGTTGCTTTCTTATCCTGCCAGATACCGGCTTAAGAATTCTCTTGTTCGAGGATTCTTCGGATTACTGAACAATTCCGAAGGTGGGGCATCCTCTGCAACATATCCTCTGTCCATGAAGATTGTTCGTGTTGAAACATCCCTTGCAAATGCCATCTCATGAGTTACGATTATCATGGTAAGCCCTGTTGTTGCAAGCTGCTTCATTACATTCAACACCTCACCTACCATTTCCGGATCAAGCGCAGATGTGGGTTCATCAAAAAGCAGCACCTCCGGATTCATACAAAGCGACCTTGCTATAGCAACCCTCTGCTTCTGTCCACCGGAAAGCTGAGCAGGCTTGGCATTAATATATGGTGCCATCCCGACTTCCTTTAAATGAGTAATCGCTCTGTCAAAGGCTTCTGATTTTGATATGTGCAGAACCTTTCTTGTACATATCATGCAGTTCTGTAAAACTGTCATATTGTTGAACAGATTGAAGGACTGAAAAACCATACCAACCTTTGCTCTGTAATCATTTATCTCACGTTGAATATCCCTGACCTCTTTGCCATGGTACATTACCTTACCGCTGGTCTGACGTTCCAGTTTATTAATACACCTGAGCAGGGTTGATTTTCCCGAACCAGAAGACCCAACTATGCATATTATTTCTCCGGTATTCACTTCAATATCTATTTTTCGGAGAACCTCGTGATCACCAAAAGATTTACTTAGATCACGTACAGATATTACCGCATCTCCCATAGTACGCCTCCTTAATCATTGTCCAAATACTCAACAGCGAGAGCATAATCCTCCTTGCCTTTCATCTTCTTCTCAATTAATCCAAATACCTTATTGAATAAGAAACACAGCACGAAGTAAATCACTGCAATAACAAGGTAACTCTCAAAGTATTTATAATAATTTCCACCAACTGTCTTAGCCGCCATAAACAGTTCCTGAACTGCAATAACATTTAATACAGATGTCATCTTCAGATTTGTAAGAAATGTATTCGCCATCTCCGGAATAATATTCTGAAATGCCTGAGGTAGTACTATATAAAACATCGTTTTCATCGGAGACATTCCCATGGCCCATGCGCCTTCTCTCTGTCCCATATCTATAGAACCAATACCACCTCTTACAGTTTCAGCCATATAAGCTCCCGTATTAAGAACTGTCACTAAAATACCGGCGATGATAGATGTCAGATCAACACCCGTCTGCCTGATTCCGTAATATATGATCATCGCCTGAACAATCATAGGTGTATCACGGAAGATTTCCACATAAACAGTGGATATCAGCTTAACCAGCCTTATAAATATTTTCTTTAAAAACAGATCTCCCTGATTTATTTTGAGATCCTGAACGATTCCTATTATATATCCAAGCACGAATCCCAGAAGTGTACCTAACACAGCTATATATAAAGTGAGCCAGGTACCTTCCAGAAACATGCTGAAATACTTTTTAGTCAGGAATATCATCCATTCAAATGAATTAGTCGGATCTGTGATTGATAAAAATCTATATCCCATTTCCCATCCCAACCTTTTTAAATTTCAAATTTATAATCACATATATTAATTACTTAT
>CACZPG010000279.1 GCA_902782965.1 uncultured Lachnospiraceae bacterium | reverse complement strand
TCTTGTAACCGGTGAAACAGATGATGATTTCGTTCTTCTTACTGATATTCAGGGACTTGAAGATTTCTTCGGAGATATGGACTTCAAGGTTGCAGGTACTAAGGAAGGTATCACAGCTATCCAGATGGATATTAAGATCCATGGTCTTACAGATGAAATCATTAAGGGTGCTATTGCTCGTACAAGAGAAGCTCGTTTCTTCATTCTTGATGAATGTATGCTTAAGGCTATTCCTGCTCCTCGTGAGACAGTTAATGAATATGCTCCTAAGATTGTATCAATGCAGATCGATCCTGAGAAGATTGGTGATGTAATCGGTCAGAAGGGTAAGATGATCAATACTATCATTGAAGAAAATGATGTAAAGATTGACATTGATGATGACGGAATGGTTTCTGTATGCGGAATCAATCAGGCTGGAATTGATAATGCTGTTAAGACAATCAAGCTTATTGTTGATCCTATCGAGACAGGCAAGATATATGAAGGTGAAGTTGTTAGAATAATGCCATTTGGTGCATTTGTTCAGATTACACCTAACAAGGATGGTATGATTCATATATCTAAGCTTGCTAAGGAAAGAGTAAATAAGGTTGAAGATGTTGTAAACATTGGAGATAAAGTAAAGGTTAAGGTTCTTGAGATTGATAGAATGGGCAAGATCAGTCTTTCACTTAAAGACGCAGACCAGGACTAATAAGGTTACCTAAATCAACATAAATTCACTATTTTATGGCATAGGAGGGGTTTACTATGCAATATGGATATTTTGACAGCAAAAACAGAGAATATGTTATAACAAAGCCTGACACACCTGCTCCATGGGCGAACTATCTTGGTTCGCCTGAGTATGGTGCGCTTATTTCCAATAATGCTGGTGGATACAGCTTTGAGAAATCAGGCGCAAACGGAAGAATACTTAGATATGTATTCAACAGTTTTGATCAGCCGGGCAGATATATTTATATTAGAGATAATGAAACAGGTGATTACTGGTCTAATTCCTGGATGCCTGTAGGTAAGTCTCTTGATGAATTTAAGAGCACAGTTCGTCACGGAACAGCTTATTCGGTTATCGGTTCTGAATACAGTGGCATCAGTGCTGAGGCAGCATATTATGTTCCTCTTAACAAAACCTATGAAGTATGGGGACTGAAGGTCACCAATAATTCTGATAAAGTGAGAAATCTTACTCTCACAGGTTATGCTGAATTTACTAATGAAGGTAATTACGAACAGGATCAGGTAAACCTTCAGTATACACTTTTTATTACAAAGACATATTTCCAGAATAACAGAATTAAGCAGACAATTAATGAAAATGTTAATAATTCTGCAGTTAATGGCAGTACTGTAAAACAGAGATTCTTCGGTATTGCCGGTGCAGAGGTGTCTTCTTATTGCGGAGATAAAGAAGCTTTTCTTGGTCATTACCATAATTATTCCAATCCTGTTGGAGTAGAAAATGGTGATCTGGGTGGTGCTTTGAATTACAATCTTAACAGTTGTGGAGCTTTGTCTTCTGTAATCACTCTTGCACCTGGTGAATCCAAGGATATTGTATTTATTGTTGGTATGAAGAGTGATGAGGAAGCTGAGAGTATTATAGCTTCATATTCTGATCCGGGAGCTAAGGTTCAGCAGGAACTTAACGAATTAAAGGAATACTGGCATGGTAAGCTTTCTCATTTCCAGGTTAATACTCCAAGCGTTGAATTTAACGAAATGATCAATACCTGGAATGCCTTTAACTGCTTCATGACCTTTATATGGTCAAGAGCTGCTTCCTTTACCTACTGCGGACTTAGAAATGGTTATGGATACAGAGATACTGTTCAGGATATTCAGGGTGTTATTCATCTGGATCCCGAAGCAGCAGCTGATAAGATAAGATTCATGCTTTCTGCTCAGGTAGATAATGGTGGTGGACTTCCACTTGTAAAATTCAATCATAATGCAGGTCATGAGACTTGTCCTGATGAGAATGACGAGAATTCTGTATATGCTAAAGAAACCGGACATCCTGCTTATAGAGCTGATGATGCACTCTGGCTTTTCCCTACAGTATTCAAGTATATATCAGAATCAGGAAATCTTGATTTTATAGACGAAGTAATTGTTTATGCTAATAAAGATGAAGGAACAGTTTATGATCATCTTAAGAGAGCTATTGATTTCTCTATGAACAGACTTGGTGATCATGGAATGCCAGCCGGACTTCATGCTGACTGGAATGACTGTCTCAGACTTGGAAAGAAGGGTGAGTCTACATTTGTTGCTTTCCAGCTGTATTATGCATTTACTATTATCAGAAAATTTGCAGAGTATAAGAATGATACAGAATATATAAGTTATATTGATGAGAAACAGAAGAGTCTCGGAGATACACTTAATAATCTTTGCTGGAATGAAGACAGATTTATCAGAGGTTTCATGGAATCAGGACAGGTTATCGGTTCCAGAAACGATCCGGAAGCTTCCATGTGGCTGAATCCTCAGAGCTGGTCTGTAATAAGCGGGCTTGCTACTGATGAACAGGCTGATAAGGCTCTTGATAGTGTTTACAGAGAACTTAATACTGATTATGGTGTAATGCTTATGGCTCCTGCTTATAAGGAACATGCATTTGATGGAGCTCTTATGCTTCTCTTTAATGCATCTACAAAGGAGAATGGTGGTATTTTCTCACAGCCTCAGGGTTGGATAGTTCTTGCAGAATCTCTTCGTGGTCACGGAAACAGGGCGTTCCAGTACTTTATGGAAAATGCTCCGGCTGCCATGAATGATAAGGCTGAGATCAGACAGCTTGAACCATACTGCTATGGTCAGTTTGTTGAAGGTAAAGACAGTCCGAGACACGGAAGAGCTCATGTTCACTGGCTTACTGGTACAGCTTCAACTGTTATGGTTGGATCTGTTGAAGGTATCATGGGTATGAGACCTGATTTCTATGGACTTAAAATCGATCCGGCTATTCCATCTGAATGGAAGAGTTATGAGGTATCTAAAGACTTCAGAGGTAAACATCTCAGTATTAAAGTTAATAATCCTGATGGTGCTCAGTCGGGAGTTAAGAGTCTCGTGCTTAATGGCAAGGAGCTTGAGGATAATTATATTCCTGCAGATATGCTTCTTGATGAAAATGAAATAATTGTAACTCTATAAATTTAGTATAATTCCCCTCCGTAATTTTGCGGAGGGGTACTTAGGTGTTAAAGGGTAAAGATGGCTGCAAAGACAACTTCTAAAAACGCTTCAACAAGAAAAAATAATTCTAATTCCATAAAAACAACGAAGAAAACTCCGAATAAGAATACCAAGGCATATCAGAAGCAGAGAGAGCTGGAGCTTGAAGAGGCGAAGACTCCTCCTGAAAATCTGATAGAGATATATGCTTTTGTATGTATAGGTATTAATCTTATACTTGTGCTTGGAACCTACGGACTATGTGGTAAAGTCGGTAAAGCTGTAAGTGGTTTCTTCTTTGGACTTTTCGGCGCTACGTTCTATTTTCTTCCGCTCGTATTTGTTATAGCCTATTGTTTCTTTCTTGCAAATGGTCCGAAACCAAAGCTTATCAAGAAATTGATCTGGGGTGCCGTTCTGATCATGGCAGTAGCTTTTATATGCCAGCTGGTTGTAGGTACTAAGGATATTACAATCAAAGATCTGTATTTTGATGGTTATAATGAACATAGAGGCGGTGGACTTTTATTTGGTGGAATCATAGTTCTCGTTGCTAAAGTTATAAGCAGAGCAGGCGCTGTGATTGTTACTGTACTTACGCTCATCATTTCTTTCATAATGCTTACCAATATAAGAATAATAGAACTTTTCAGAAATCTTATTAAGGTTCTTCATGTTGAGACTGTTCGTCCTGATTATGATGATGAAGATTATGACGATTATGATGAAGAATATGAAGATTATGATGACGGTGATGATGAGGATAGAGGAAGTAAGTCCAAGGCTATTCTCGGAGATATCAGAGTTCTTGATAAGGCGGGTAAAACAGCTGCTTCATCAAAGAAGAAAAACAGAAGTCAAACTAATAAAATAGTTCATGATGAAGAGGTTCATGAACTCATTCCTGATTCTGAAGGTTCAAAAACAAGAACGGCAACTTCTTTAAGAAGAACAGGCGAGGCTCCACAGGAAATAGCTATGCCCGGTGTTATGAGACCGAGAAATACATCAAATGCCGGAAATGATCTTCTGACAGAGATAAATAATGCCAGTGCTCTGTATAACAGAGAAAGAGAGAAGGATATTGCTCCAGAATATAAACCTAAGGATTTCTATGAACTTTCACCTGATTCAGCTACCTATAATGATCCATTAGGCGAAGATACTGAATATAATAATAATCTTGGCAGAGTTTCTGAAGGTTACAAAGGGCCTAAGAGAAGGAATACCTCTCAGGATGAACCGGAATCCGTTGGATTTAATGATACTTCAATTAAAGAATTGGTATCTGATAAGAAAAATGTTCGTGCCGTCTTTAGTGATAAAGCTCAGACCGGCAATGATAATCCGAATCCGGAACAGGATAAGGTAACTGCTCAGGATAAGATCGAAGCTACTCAGGAAATAGCTGATGAGATTGAAGGAAAGCAGGAAACAAGAAAGAAATATGTTTTCCCTCCTATGAAACTTCTTAAAGCCGGTAAGAGATCCGGATTCAGCAGAACCGGAGATACTCTGGTCAGAGAGACTGCGATTACGCTTAAGTCAACCTTGGAAAGTTTCGGAGTTAATGTTACTATAACTAACTGCAGTGTCGGACCTTCGATTACACAGTATGAGCTTCTTCCGGAACAGGGAGTCAAGGTCAGCAAAATTCTAGGACTTGAGAATGATCTTAAACTTGCGCTTGCTGCTACAGATATCAGAATTGAAGCTCCGATTCCCGGTAAGTCTGCTATTGGTATAGAAGTTCCAAATAAAGAGAAACAGATGGTTCTGTTCAGGGACCTTATAGATAATGACAAATTTGATATATTCAAATCTAATCTTGCATTTGCTGTAGGTAAGGATATAAGCGGTCAGATTATAATTTCTGATATTGCGAAAATGCCTCATCTTCTTATAGCAGGTGCTACAGGTTCCGGTAAATCTGTATGTATTAATACAATCATTATGAGTGTCCTGTATAAGTCTGCACCTGAGGATGTCAAGCTTATCATGATAGATCCTAAGATGGTTGAGCTTGCTGTTTATAACGGCATTCCTCATCTTCTTATTCCGGTTGTTACTGAGCCGAAGAAGGCTGCCGGAGCTCTTAACTGGGCTGTAGAAGAGATGACAAAGCGTTATCAGC
>CACZPG010000278.1 GCA_902782965.1 uncultured Lachnospiraceae bacterium | reverse complement strand
TTTTCATAAGTCAAACTCATTTTATATTTCCTCCTTATGACCATTTGGCCTTAATATTTTCTAAAGATTTACGATAATTATTATATAAAATAATCACGGCCAGCGTCCAAATAGACGCTAACCGTGAAATTATAGCACAGATATTTATTTAAGTCTACAAATTATTTTACTCATTTAACTAATTCTTTCAGCTAATTCCATTAGTTAAAAAGATGAATATATCTTCTTATAACTGGTAATATTTTTAAACTTATCTGTATTAACCTTGCATTTCTTCTCAAGCTTCTTTAAGGACTTTGTTTCATCGGTCCAGCTACTGAAAGCTTTTATGCCAGTCTTCTTATAGTTTCCGGATTTTGCGTTATACTTATACAAAGTCCAGGCGCCAGAACCGGTTCCTACATAACTATAGAATAACAGATACTTCTTATTCTTGCTGATTTTAGTCAGCCTTCCGGGAAAAGTTCCTTTCTTAACATAGTTTCCGCCTTTTTCTACCCAGAGATCTGTCATTGTCATATATGCACCGGCGGTACATTCTACAAACTTCGCCGTTTTAACACCGGACTTGGTTTTGATCTTTACATTTCTGTATCCACAGACATCTATTACCCAGTCATTGATACTAACCTGATTCTTACAATCATTCAGATAAGCCTTTTTCACCTGACCGAAGGACTTATAGCTGCTATCGATAGCAAATACATCAGGACTGATTCCTAGAAACGAAACAATAACAGCTAATACTATGGCATACATAAGAATTGTGTTTTTTCTTTTGGTTTTCATGTTATTTCCCTCTCATTCATCCCTCATATACCTTTTACTTTTTAACATTAGGTTGCTTGTAAATATATATATGCTTAAAATATGTCTCTTGAAAAGCTTATATCATATCCATCATTTCACGTACAAGCCTGACAGAATTCTTAATTGCAATCTTCTGAAATTCAGGATAGTCCATATTTGCAGAATCATCTGCCTTATCAGAGATGGATCTGATTATAAGAAATGGAATATTATTAAGGGCTGCAACATGGGCAATCGATGCTCCTTCCATCTCTGTACACATTCCTTTAAATTGTTTCACCAGATATTCCTTCTTAGCTTTGTCTGAAATAAACTGATCCCCGGACAGAACACGACCTTCAAATATATTAATTTCCAGTTCAGCTTTTTTGCTGGCCTTTAAAGCTGCACTCCTAAGACCATCATCAGCCACAAATACACTCACATCCTGATCAGGAATTACACCGGGTTCATAACCAAGTCCCGAAACATCCATATCATGCTCCAGAGCTTCAGTAGAAAGAACTATATCACCTATATTAATGTCAGAATCAAGGCTTCCTGCAATTCCGGTATTAATAATACATTTAACCTTATAAACCACCGAAAGGACTTCTGCAGCCATGGCAGCATTTACCTTTCCTACACCACATCTTACAAGTACAGTATTCTTATCTCCCAACCTTCCTGTCCAGAATTCCATTCCCGAATAAACTTCTTTATTTACATCGGACATAAGTTCTTTAAGTCCGTCTATCTCTTTATCCATTGCTGCAATAATACCAATCATTTGTTTTTCCTTTCTTTTCTTCTGCCCCAGGGCAGTTTCATTAAATAACGTATAATAATCAGAACTATGACCACAGACAAAATAATTATAATAGCATTCTGCATAGAGAAACTATTTTTCTCCGGGATAATATCAAGAATGTATTGTCTGCCATTATCAAGTTTTAACTTGTCTGCTCTTCTGATCAGTTCAGCATTAAACTCATTATGCGCTCTCTCAAGTTCAGCTTTTCTTTCTTCTTCAGAATCCGATTTCTTCTTAGCAATATCTCCGAAAATAGCATCGAGATCAATCTCTTCGGAAGATTCCTGATCAGTATCAGATGAGCCATCAGAACTATCATCAGGATTAGCTGAATTATCACCATTCCCGCCCTTCTTATCCTTCTTATCTTTCTTATCAAGCCCCTTGTACCTTCTGACGTCAGGATCATCATCAAGCTTACCATCAAGAAAATCCTGATAAGCCTGGGCAGCACCGGCTCTTGTAGGAGGATAACCATGGGCTATCAGCCACGCTTTTGCCGCAGCTTTATCTTCCTCAGAGTAGTCTTCGTCAGCATAAACCTTCGATATATCAGTATAAACACTTAATTTGCAGACTGCGAATAGTGACACAGCCAAAATAAAGACCATCAGAAGCATTAGTTTCTTCACGCCTGCCCCTCCGGTAAATCTCAAAAGTATCATCCGAATATTCATCACTTTTCTATTTTTCTAATATATGATATGGGTGTCAAAATTAGCTTTTGACATTCACGTCATAAATATAGCAGATATAACATTCCAATTCAAGAAAGTATGATCCGCCTAAGGTAATTAAAAATATCCGCCTCAGGTAATTAAAAAATATATTGTTGAATTCCTTAATTCACTGCTTTATAATACATATGCTTTGATAATTACTACATATTTATATGTAATTTATA
>CACZPG010000277.1 GCA_902782965.1 uncultured Lachnospiraceae bacterium | reverse complement strand
GCTGAACTGACCGATAGGGAGGATGAGAGTGAACTTGGTTACTGGATTGGCAGACCTTTCTGGGGACGAGGTTATATGCCTGAAGCTGCCAGAGAGCTTATTCGTCATGGCTTTGAAGATCTGAATATGAGCACAATCTGGTGTGGGTATTATGATGGGAACACTAAATCAAAACGTGTTCAGGAAAAGGTCGGATTTATATTTCATCATACCAGTAATGAAGTAGAAGTTCCTCTTCTGAACGAGGTCAGAATCGGACATGCTAATTATCTTACCCGTGAGAGGTGGGATATTATGCAGAAATGTATTTTCTGTCATAAGGCATGGCTTTCGACTGATATTGTTTATGAAGACTCATCGGTTATGGCCTTCTATGATATGAATCCGATAAATGAAGGACATATTCTTCTGGTTCCTAAGAATCATTATCTTGATGCAGATGAGCTTCCTGATGAACTTCTGTCGCATCTCATGCTTGTTTCAAAGAAACTGATTGCTGAAATGAAAGAGAAGTATCATCCCGATGGCTACAGTATTATGCAGAATGGAGGAATCTTTAACGATATAGGTCATTATCATCTTCATATCTTTCCCAGATATAAGGATGACGGATTCGGATGGACTGAGTGACAGATGAAAACCAGTAATATAAATATAGAAAAACTTATTGATGATACAATTGAATATATTACAGTTCTTTTCAAAGAGAATGCTGATGGTCATGACCTGGATCATTCAATTCGTGTTTATAAGAATGCCATGACCATCGCTGATGCTTATACTGATTCAGACAAGCTTATTATTGCTCTTTCGGCACTATTACATGATGTAGATGACCATAAGCTTTTTAATACAGTCGATAATGCTAATGCCCGTGGTTTTCTTTCAGAACATGGGATTGACTCAGATATGATTGATCAGATATGTGATGTTATTAATTCTGTATCCTTCAGTAAGAATAAGGGGCTGAAGCCACAGAATTTAGAAGGCTGTATTGTCCAGGATGCCGACAGACTTGATGCACTTGGTGCTATTGGTATTGCAAGAACATTTGCTTATGGTGGCAGACATGGCAGGAGTATTGAAGAATCAAAAGAACATTTCTATGATAAACTGCTCCTGCTTAAAGATCAGATGAATACTTCTGAAGCTAAGAGGATAGCAGAAGCAAGACACAGATTTCTGGAGGATTATATTAAAGAACTGGACTCTGAAACTAAGGACTTGCAATAATTAATATATATATTGAGTGTTGTACATGATAAATGTTGTCAAAAGGTGATTCTGACAACTGTTTCATATGATAAGAAAGGAGAAACTATGAAGATTTATGATATTACGCAGGAACTTTTTACCTGCAGTGTTTTTCCAGGAGATCCTCAGCCTGAAAGGATTGTTCAGATGAAGATTAAAGATGGCGACATCTGTAATCTTACTGCATTTAAAATGTGTGCTCATAATGGTACTCATGTGGATGCGCCTTTTCATTTCATAGATGATGGTAAGACCATAGATGAGGTTGGTCTTAATAAGTTTATCGGATATGCTTATGTGGCTTCTCATGAAGGTGAACTTACTGCTAAGGATGCTGAGTCTATTCTTGATAAGGCCAGGCTGGCTGATGAATCATATGATACAGGAGATGACCATGCATATAACAGGATTCTTGTTCGTGGGAACGCTGTTGTAACTGAAGGGGCAGCTAAGGTTTTTGCAGATGCTGAGATTCTACTGTTTGGAAATGAGTCGCAGACTGTGGGACCGGAAGATTCTCCTATGGCTGTTCATCATATTATGCTTGGGGCAGAAATAGTTCTTCTGGAAGGTATTCGTTTGTCAGAAGTTAAGGATGGCGTTTATTTTCTTAATGCAGCTCCGATAAATCTCGGTGGAGCTGATGGTGCACCCTGCAGAGCTGTATTAATTGAGAAATAATAATCAACTTGGGTTTGTTTTACAATCAACAATGTTTCATGTGGTTTTATCAATTAGATGATTTAATTGTTATAAATGTAATTGGGAGGAAGGTAAATGGATGTATCAAAAATAACTGTAAACAAACAGAGCAGTATACTGATTCATTGTGGGAAGAATATTTATTTAGATCCTTTTGATATAAACGATTCGCCCCATGATGCTGATTATATTTTCATAACTCATGATCATTATGATCATTTTTCAATGGAAGATATAAAGAAAATAATGAATGATAAAACAGTATTTATTATTCCTGAGTCTATGGAGAAAACTCTTAGGAATAATGTGCCGAACACTGATATGATATCCGTTGTTCCCGGTCAGAAATATGATATTGCTGATCTTAGTTTTGAAACTGTTCCGGCATACAATAAGGTAAAACCTTTTCATGCAAAAAGAGCCGGATGGTGTGGTTATATTCTGACTATAGAAGGACAGAGAATATATATAGCCGGTGATACAGATGCTACAAAAGAAGCGGAAGAGGTAAGCTGTGATATTGCACTTATTCCAATTGGCGGAACCTTTACGATGAATTATAAGGAAGCCGCTAAGCTGATAAACAAGATTAAACCGCAAGTTGCAATTCCAACTCATTACGGAAGTATTGTTGGTAAAGAAAGTGATGGTGAAGATTTTAGAAAGCTTATAGAAGATGGTATAAGTGTAGAATTAAAACTATAGAATTAGATCTATAGAAT
>CACZPG010000276.1 GCA_902782965.1 uncultured Lachnospiraceae bacterium | reverse complement strand
TTTCTAATTTTCAATTTCTTTTCCTACTCTATCATATTCTGAAAAATATACATTTATGAACAGAAGGATTTGAACATGAGTACGTTCCCTGTTCAAACACGCTGCGCTTGCTAACCGTTGCCTGTCGACCTCGTTTAACGCTGTAAAAAAGAGTGTCCGCCTACCCCGGAACTTCTATGGAACCGATCGGCGGCACTTTTTTCCAGCTACTCGGCCTCCGTCAACGCTAAGCGCCGCTCCGCAATCGTTTGCCCAGGGAAGTCTCATGATTCAACCCCTGACAAACAATGTTCAAAAATATTGATTTTTAGATAGCCTGCTCACGGAAGTCATCTTTGATCTCACTGAGGATAATATCCATCCTCTTATCGTAATCTGTCATATCCTTATTCATCTTATTGTATGCAGCCCTCTGCAGCATCGCAAAGATGGTCATTTCTCTTACATCATCCTTTGACTCACCTATTTCATGCATTATTTCCTCAAGGAAATCATCCGGCAGTCCCTGATTTCTGATTTCACTCTTTAAAGTGACTGTATCAGAAGTAAGCGCAACAATGTAAAGATAACTTTTCAACGAATCCAGATTCTCATTCAACTCATAGGCCTTCATGAAATAACTCTTCGCATCTTCCAGATCCATATTATTGGAAGCCGCTACACCTCTGTTATGATATATGTTTCCGACAAATACAGGATCTCTGTCCTCATCGATTTCATCAAGGATATCATCATAAAATGTAGCCGCCTTGATATAACGTCTGTAAGCCAGATAGCCATCCGCCTTAAGCTTAGCCCGCTGAAGCTTATCAAGCTTGCGGTATTTCTGCCAGGCCTCGGCATAATTCTTAATCTCTTCAAGAGTATAATAATCTCCCTCGCTGAGAATCTCTATCAGCAGATCCTGAGCATAGGTGGTCTTATTAAGCATACCCATAAGCTTATCTGCCAGTTCTTCCATACCAAGTTCATCTCTGATCCAGTTAAAAAGCTTCTCTGAAAGAGCTGATTTGCTTATAAGCATGGTGTTATTGTAAATGTAGAAACAAAGTTCCTCGTAGGTATAAATCTCTACCTTGGTATTAAGAAATGTGAAAGGAGTTTCTGCAACCTTGGCAGAGCATAGAATAATCTTTGACATTAAAGCTTAAACTCCTTTCTGTATATTTTATTTGTTGTCGGGAACATTTTCCCGAAGCCCATATCCCTGATTATCACGGCGCCTTCGTCAGGGCTTTCAAATTCAACCTCAAGACTGAGTTTTGTAGTCTTGTTAGGTCGTTTCGGAAGGCCATTAATCCTTACAGTTTCTCTCTTCTCCTCATCAGTCTTTCGATTATGATATACGATGGTCACTTTCTCGGTGTCATCCATGATCACATTCAGCTTACCGGTAGTATTGTACCACTGTTTGCCGCCGGTTATTATCGGCACGAAAGTATCCTTCTCGTCCTCAAGAGTGATTCCTATATCTGACAAAACATTTTCTTTGGTCTCTACAAAATAATCATCATAGAATTTTCTGTATTCACCTCCTACCGCTCTATAGCAGGCGCCTTTAGTATAAATATTCTGTCCGACAAAGACTCGTCTTCCCTGACAGAGAACATTGGTGGATTTCTTCATCCATTTATTGGAGAAACCTACTCCGGTCAGGAAAACAGCAGAAATGTATGCCTTCTTGCCTTCATATTCGGCTATCTTGGCAAAATCCACATCCATTTGATAGGTATCATTTCCGTATCTTGAAAGGGATATCTGCTCTGTATAATCCTCATGAATCACTGTAATGCTTCGTGGCTCTTTATTCTTAGAAATGTCTATTCTGTAATAATTCAACCCATCAGTACTATAATCATAGAGAGAAACACTGTTATTCCACAATTCTGAAGGCTGATTAAATATATAATAGAGACCGCTGTCCAGATGACTCGTTATCTCAATTACATCTTTTTCAACTCCCATATCCTTGTAAAGCTCACTGAGAAGTCCAAATATACGGGGGTCAAATCTTTCTATCGAAATGACAAGTTTCTTAATCTCAGCAGCTTCATATCTGTAGAGAAATGTATCAATATGAAGCTTGACCATCATCATAAAGAGATTCTGATAGGTGTATTCTTTACCAGCCACCGTTATGACTTCAGTGTTATCCAGATTCTCAAAAATCCCGTCAACCACTGTACCATTCTCATTGAAACGAGCTTCAGAAGCTTCGCCACCAACATACCAGTGCTCCGTATCCGTACTGTAGAAGAGGATATTGGGCATAAGATAGGTTTCTTTATTATTCAGCTGGCTTACCGATTCCGGCTCTCTTTTTATGTCATTGTAATAGGACAACTGTGTAAAATCAGAACACAGATCCATTCCTATGTAAAATACTTCTGCCATTATGTTCCTCCATCGTCATAATGATTCCCGAAACCTTTAACAGTCCGAAGGAAATGTAGGAAACGCATTTTCCTATTATATAAAACTAAAGAATCTTCAGATTTTCCTCAAACAGATGAACTGTATTGATATAAACATCAAGTTCCTCAAGAAGCTCCTTATCTTTACGCATTTCCTGTTTAACAAGCATTGAATTAATCTGCTCGAAACGGCTGAGGTTCTTATTTGAGAATGACTTCTTCTTCAGCACATCACTTTCTACAATCTTGGCATTTCCATTAGGATCGTCCTCTATCGAATACACAAGTCTCTCACCATGGAATACCACGAATTCAAGAACATAGACTCCACTGACTACTTCTTCCATACGTCTGCGTTCGGTCTTCTGTTTGCCCCGGGTTCCAGTGTCAAAGCTGTACTTCACGAATACCTGTCTCTCCCGCTCACTCTTGTAAACAAGATAAGTCTTAAGGAATATATCCTGTGGCAGCCTTATAAAGGAGCTGAAATTCTTGAAGAACGGAAGCATCTTACCTGCATCTACAAACTTCTCCACATTCTCCTCAATCCACTTCCTCTGAACATCGGTGAATCTTTCCAGCCTGCTGAAGTAGAGAAGCAGTGCCATAGTGGAAATCTCATCATCGATATTTCCCTTATTAACCTCCTGGAACAGAGCATCGAATATGGAACTCGGAACCTGTTCATCATTTACCAGATAATTGTGTGCTGACAGTCTGGTAAAGGCCTTAACCACAAGTCCTCTGCTTCTGCCACTGTAATAGGTATGAAAAACATCATATATATATTCTATAAATGTATTGGCAAACATCATCTGTGCCAGAGTATTCTCTGCCAGAGGGCCGATATCTGTCACTTTGTCCTTAGCAAGCTTGAAGAGATCAGCAAGCTCTTCCAGACTTCCCTTGAAATTAGAAACAAGATATCCGAGAATATTTGCATTTACGGTTCCTGTTTTATAAAGGTTAATGCAGATTGACATCAGGTCTTCATTCATGAAGCCTTCTGAATCGGTTACACCGTAATCCGCAAGTCTGTATAATTCATTTACATCCAGTTCGTTAAAACCATACAGCTTAACTGCCTGAAATGCCTTGTCAAACATATTCATATCGATCAGATATGTAATAATGGTTCTTGCATTTGCATGAGTCAGGTATTCAATATCCAGCCTGCTCAGATATTTAATAAGAACATCTGTATCCAGATTCTCATGATAATATTCAATGATGTTCAGACATGCCTGCTGCTTGTAATCATAGGATATCTCATCGCACTGGATTATCTCTCTTGCAGCATTTACTTCCTTTGCATTCTTGTAAGTGAACTGTCCGATACTTTCATAATTGTACAGAAGAACTCTGTAATCTCGTGGACTATATTCACGGCATATAGGCATGTATGCCTTCTCATCTACTATCCTTTCAAAATGATATGGAATGGATCCGGCATATCTGTTTCCGCTCCTGTCCTCGAAAATGATAGATGCATTTTCCGACAGAACCTCAACATACGCCTCACCATTTACCAGAGGCACCCTCTGATCATTCTGAAGCTCTTCATGACTGACAATAACCGCAGCCACGTTCTTATTGGTACATACCACCTTACGGCGGAATATAATATTGATCAGCTTACCTGCGTAAACACTGCTTACATTTTCAGGCTCCAGGAATTCGTCATAGATAACCGTCAGGTCATCGTTAACCTTTCCTTTTACGATCATGTTCTCCATGAAATCCTCCATTGTAGGAGCATATTCATGGTAAATTTTCATATGTTCAGACTTATTGAAGATTACATTTGCATATAAATATGCCTGTTCATCCTCAGTAAGGGTATTCTTATAATTCAGATACATAAGAACTGATGAAGGTATCAGATCATATCTGGATTTATTCATACTTCTGATATAACATTCATTAAGTCCTATGAACTTCAAACTCTTCAGTACAGCAGCCTTATAAAACCTGTGATACTGGGTATCAAGCATATTTGCAGAAATGAGCATGGAACAAATACTGGAGAGAACTTCCAGGTTCTCACTTTCTTTTCTTGTAAGCTTCTCAGTAGCATCCGCTCTTATTGCAGCATCATAACGAGAGTCTGTAGAATCATCCAGCTCCTGAATCTTACCTTCAATCTCATCGAGCATTCCCTCGTCATCTGAACCCTTCAGAAGTTCAGAGATTTCCTTATCACGGTAATCATCTGATTCATCTTCTTCATTCATACTGATCTCATCTTCAAATGCTCCCAGCTGAGAATCCGATTTATTTCCAAAATCAAAAGAAATGTCTTCAAGAGAATCATCATCATAATCATTGATAGCTGAAATTCTGGACTGCTCATCTTTCTCACGAAGAGGAATATCATATAGAATACTCTCATCCAGACCGCGCTCCTCCGCCAGTCTGCGTCTCTCTATTCTGAGCTCTGATTCATTCTTGTCATAGATTTCTCTAAGAACATCAAATATTCGCTTGTCAAAATCCTTATTCTTACCTGCAAGCTTAACAAATTCAAGCAATACATCATCAGAGATAAATTTATTTCTCAGACCCCACTTGATAGTTGTTATCTCATAATCCGTAAGCCTCTTCAGCATCATAGGATTGCTGTTCAGGAGATTACAGAGTTCGAAATAGATTATCGGACTGTTATCTCCATC
>CACZPG010000275.1 GCA_902782965.1 uncultured Lachnospiraceae bacterium | reverse complement strand
TTCCCGCTTATTTCTGATGGAAGACAGCTGATTGTGATTGCCGGAAGTGATAAGAGAGGAACAATCTACGGACTCTTCCACATTTCCGACCTTATGGGAGTATCTCCGCTGGTAAACTGGTCACTTGCCATGCCTTTGAAGAAGGAACAGGAGATATCGTCTCAGGATAAATATATTTCTAAGGAACCTTCTGTTACATACAGAGGGTTCTTCATAAATGATGAATGGCCGGCTTTCGGAAACTGGTGCATGAAGAACTTCGGTGGATTCAATGCCAAGGCATATGAGGGAATCTTCGAAATGCTTCTCAGAATGAAAGGTAATTATCTGTGGCCTGCTATGTGGTCTGCATGTTTTGCGGAGGATGGTCCGGGACTTGCAAGTGCTGAGCTGGCTGATGAACTGGGGGTTGTCATGGGGCTTTCCCATCATGAGCCCTGTCTTCGACATGGAGAAGAATACCGCTATGTCAGAGGGAAGGATTCCATCTATGGGGATGCCTGGGATTTTCGCTCGAACAAGGAAGGCATCACCAGATTCTGGAGAGATGGTCTGAAGCGAAACGGTCATCTGGAAAATGTTATCACTGTGGGAATGCGTGGAGAGCGAGATTCCATGATTCTCGGAAAAGAAGCAACTTTACAGGATAATATCGACCTAATTAAGGATGTTCTGAAAACACAGAATAAGCTTATTGCAGAGGAGGTCAATCCGAAGCTGGAAGAGGTTCCCAGAATGATCGCCCTTTATAAAGAGGTTGAGGCGTATTATTACGGCGATGAGAATTCCGAGGGACTTAAGCATACAGAGGATCTGGATAATGTAATCCTTATGCTCACGGATGACAATCATGGTTATGTAAGAAGTCTTCCGGATGATGAGATGAGAAGTCATAAGGGCGGCTTCGGTATGTATTATCATTTCGATTATCATGGCGAACCTATTTCCTATGAATGGATTAACTGTACATATCTCCCTGAGGTTTGGGAAGAAATGTGTTCGGCTTACGAGAAGGGTGTTCGTGCTCTGTGGATAGTAAATGTCGGTGACCTGGGACTTCAGGAAATGCCTCTTTCATATTTCCTGGATCTGGCCTATGACTATGATAAATGGGGGATTTCTGCCCCTGATACCACCCTGGATTATCTGCATGGCTGGATGAAGAAACAGTTCGGTGGAGCATTTTCGGATAATGATATTAACAGACTGACAGATATATATAACCGCTATACAAGGCTGCTTCATAACAGAAGACCTGAACATCTGAATGATAAGGTTTATCATCCTCAGAACTATTATGAATCTGCGAAGATTCTGGCGGAGGCTGAGGATATTGAGAAAATCTGTAAAGAACTGATGGATGAGTGTCCGGCAGATTATAAAGATGCTTATGTAGAATTAATAGCATATAACATCATGGCCGGAATGAATCTTGTAAAACTCTGGATTTACAGAGGTTTCAATCATTACTTCGCATCCATAGGAGCTGTTGCAGCTAATAAATATGGAAAGCTCATGAAGGATGCTTTGGCAAGAGATGAAGAGCTTACTGATATTCTTCATACTGCCGCATCAGGTAAATGGTTCGGCTTCGGGCTGGGAGAGCATATTGGTTTTAAGAACTGGAATTCGGAAGAATCGGCATATCCGATAATCGAAGAAGTGGTTCCTAAACGTGGAGTTGAGCTAATGGCAGGACTTGTGGGAGAAGAAGGTGCTACTTCCGGAATGGAGTGGACCAGGAAGAGGCTCTACATAAGAAAGTTCCTTACGGGAAACGCTCTTTCAGATAAACAGACTGCGCTTATCTTTGTGACCTCCACAGTTGAAGGTGAGGTGGGATATAAACTTACGGTTACTTCACCTGCAGTCAGTGTTAATAAGAGAGAAGGACTGATTTCGTCAGATAACCCGATTGAATATATAACTGTTGAGGTGGATAAAACCTTACTTGAAGGTAAAGAAAATCCGGTGGTTTCCGTGGTCTATGACAGTGGAAGGATTGATTTCGAAATAGTTCCCGAAATTATTGCTCCGGAGATTATTGAGGAAGCGAAAGCTCTTAAAGAAAACTATAACGCAAACGATAAGGCAGACTATAAATCAGACAATATCTGCATAGAGAATGGAGGAATTGCTGTAATAGATGCTTCACATTATTCTTTAAGGATAAATAGTGATGATAAAGAATTCCGGATTGTAAAAGCACTGGGAAGAAGAGAGGATGCTGTTAAACTTTATGAGATAAAGGATGGCAGGTCAGCTGCTCCGGAGAATGTGGCAGAGCATTCCTCAGAGGGTACTGCGGAAGGTGCTGTAGATAGTGCTGTAGAGCATGATGTTGTTTATGCTTCTAAGTATGCCGCTCTGGAGTATGCCTTTTATATAAGTGATCCCGGTGAATACGATATAACCTTCCAGCTGCTTCCTACACATGCATATGAATTTGGGAAGCCTGTCAGACTCAGCTACAGTGTAAATGGAGAAGAAGCTTCAGTAATAGACATTGTTACGGAAGATCTGGTAAACGGAGTCTGGAACACCTGGTCAGACGGAGTAATGTCTCACGTGAGACTCATAAATGACAGCATTAATCTGGATAAAGGACTTAACCGGATCAGGTTCATCGGAACTGCTGAAGAGAATATTCTGGAAAGGATTATTCTGGTTAAGAAGGGAAGCAGAATTCTCCCTTCGTATCTGGGACCTGAGGAAAGTGTGATTATATAGAGCCTTATATAAAGAGAGGATAATAAGTATGAAAATGTCATTTCGCTGGTACGGAACCGGAAATGATTCCGTATCACTTTCGGATATCAGACAGATTCCCGGAGTTGAAGAGATAGTGTGGGCTCTTCATCATAAGCAGCCGGGAGAAATCTGGGAGAAAGAAGAGATACAGAAGGTAAAGGATGAACTTGATGAATATGGATTCGGCATGGCAGTTGTGGAATCCGTAAATGTTCATGATGATATTAAGACGGCCGGTGAAGGCAGGGATAAATATATAGAGAATTATAAGCAGACTCTCCGTAATCTTTCAGAGTTCGGAGTGAAGGTTGTCTGCTATAATTTCATGCCCGTTTTTGACTGGACCAGAACGGATCTTTTCCATCCCCTTCCGGATGGTTCCACTGCACTTTATTATGAGAAGAACAAGATTCAGAACAGTCCGAAGGAAATGGCTGACTACATTCTGAAGGAATGTAAGGGATATACAATGCCCGGCTGGGAGCCCGAAAGAATGGCTGTCCTGGAAGAACTTTTTGCGAAATATGAGAAGGTGGATAAGGAAACTCTGTGGGAGAATCTGAAGTATTTTCTTGAAGCCCTTATGCCCGTCTGTCATGAGACAGGAATCAAAATGGCTATACATCCGGATGATCCGCCATGGGATATTTTCGGTCTTCCGAGACTCCTGGTGGATGCTGAATCAGTGGACAGATTTCTGACCATGGTTGATGATCCGTATAACTGCCTTACCTTATGCAGTGGTTCTCTTGGATCGAATCCGAATAATAATGTGGCAGAAATAGTCAGAAAACACGCTGACAGAATTGCATTTGCCCATATCAGAAATGTGAAACATTTCCCGAATGGTGATTTCAGTGAGGCGTCACATCGGGATTGTGACGGAGATGTGGGAATACTGGATATAATTAAGGCTTATCATGATGCCGGGTTTGAGGGTTATATCAGACCGGATCATGGACGACATATATGGGGAGAGAAATGTCGTCCGGGTTATGGCTTATATGATCGTGCACTGGGTATTATGTACATCCTGGGAGCCTGGGATATGTTAGATAAACTTAATGACTGAATACGCAGCAGGATTGAATAGGCTGAGAGATTCATTATCACGGGGGGGTAAAAAATGCAGCTCACATTAAAAGGAATTACAGAAGACAGGGCATCCTGGGATTCAGCCGGGATAAAGCTTCCGGAATATGATATCCGGGCTGTACGACAGAAGACAGAGAAGTCTCCGGAGTGGGTGCATTTCGGCGCCGGAAATATTTTCAGAGGATTTATAGCCGGTCTGGCAGATACGCTGATCCAAAAAGGAGAGTTTGAATCCGGAATAATTGCAGCTGAGTGTTTTGACGGCGAGATTATAGATAAGATATATGATCCTTATGACATGCTTACACTTTCGGTGGGACTCAGAGCCGATGGTAATAGCGATAAAAGAGTGACAGCGGGAATTGGTGGAGCCATCAAGGCCGATGCAGCTCATATGGATGAACTCATGAGGATTGCATCCCGGGATTCACTTCAGTTGATTTCCTTCACCATTACTGAGAAGGGCTATGCCTGTACAGACATTTCCGGAAATGTACTTCCGGTCATAGAGTCAGATATTATTTCCGGGCCGGCCGGAGTAACCACTGCTATGGGCGTGGTAACAGCGATGCTTCTTGCAAGATATAAAGCGGGTGGTTTTCCGCTTGCTCTTGTCAGCATGGATAACTGCAGCCAGAATGGTCAGAAGCTCAGGGATGGAGTGTTGTTTGTTGCAAAGAAATGGCAGAAGAGAGGCTTCGTGGAAGAGGGCTTCATAGGTTACATTTCTGATGAGAGCAGAGTTGCCTTTCCATGGAGCATGATAGATAAGATAACTCCAAGACCGGATTCCGGTGTGGCCGGCGAACTGAAGGAACTTGGGGTTGAGGCTATGGATCCGATTATTACCGGAAGACATACCTATATAGCTCCTTTCGTTAATGCCGAGATTCCACAGTATCTTGTTATAGAGGATTCATTCCCCAATGGAAGACCTCCTCTTCAGGACGCCGGAGTATATATGACTGACAGGGATACTGTTAACAAAGCCGAGAAGATGAAGGTTATGACCTGTCTCAATCCGCTGCATACTGCACTGGCAGTTCTGGGATGTATTCTCGGATATAATAAGATTTCTGATGAGATGCAGGATGAACATCTGCGAAAACTCGTATATAAGCTCGGAGATGAGGGGATGCCTGTAGTTATCAGTCCGGGAATTATCAGGCCGGAGGATTTCATAAGAGAGGTTCTTGAGGAGCGGCTTCCTAATCCTTATATTCCGGATACTCCTCAGAGAATTGCCACTGATACAAGTCAGAAGCTGGCCATAAGATTCGGAGAGACGATTAAAGGTTATAACAATAAGGGAGAGGTCGATAAAATGCAGATCATCCCATTTGTAATAGCTGCATGGCTCAGATATCTGACAGGAATTGATGATAAGGGAAATGAAATGCAGCTTAGTCCGGATCCTATGCTGGATGTTGTGAAATCAGCTATGGACGGAATAATGCCCGGTAACAGAGATGGGGATATGTCAGGCGTTAACTGGATCCTCAGCAGAGAAGAACTATTCGGAATCAACGTCCTGGAAACAGGAAATCTGGGAAAGCAGATTAAGGAATATCTATATGAGATGCTTGAAGGACCGGGTGCAGTCCGGGGAGCACTCAGCAGACTTGTTGGGTAAGAAATAGTGATTATTTCAAGTCAGATAAATAGAAGAATTTTAATGGATAATTAGAATGAATAATTTAAACGAATAATTAAAACGAAGAGGTATTAGCATGATCAGATTATCAAGTATATTCAGTGACAGAATGGTTCTTCAGAGGGATACTGAGGAGAACACCATCTGGGGATATAGCGAAGGTGAAGTCACTGTCAGACTGACAGGAACCGATAATGAGAATAATGAGAAATCCTTTGAAACCTCAGCAGTTTGCGGAGAGGACGGATATTTCGAAGCAGGTCTGCCATCATTTCCGGCAGGTGGAAATTATACAATCTCCATAAGTGATGGAAGAGATACTGCTATTATA
>CACZPG010000274.1 GCA_902782965.1 uncultured Lachnospiraceae bacterium | reverse complement strand
TTATCTGGAAATGAGAATTCAGGATTACGGTCCGGGTGTTCCGAAAGACGAGCTTGATCTCATTACCAATAAGTTTTACAGAGGGAAAAATTCTGAGGAATCAAAGACAGAAGGCAGCGGTCTGGGACTGTATATTTCCAAATCTCTTATGGAGAAGATGGATGGAGGTCTTACCTGTGAGAGTGAAGGGAAGGGCCTTGTGGTTATACTTCTGATTCCTATGAGTTAGGTTTATATTATTGCAATTATTATATGATTAAATTATACTATATGAGTATGTTTACAGAGTTCCCAATGAGTTAGAAAGGTGGAAGTATGTCACAGGAAAGAATTAATGCATTAAAGGAAAATATTCTGACAGGTTTTGTCGGTAAGGAAAGTATTATAGATAATGTTCTGGTTGCACTTTTTGCCGGAGGTCATGTTCTTCTTGAAGATGTTCCCGGTGTCGGAAAGACAACCCTGGCTAAAATGTTGGCGGAATCAGTAGATGCAGAGTTTTCTCGTATACAATGTACCCCGGATACACTTCCCACAGATATAGTCGGTACATCAATCTTTAACGTTAAGAGTTCTGAATTTGAAGTTGTGAAAGGACCGGTTTTCAGTCAGATATTTCTTGCTGATGAGATAAATCGTACCTCTCCCAAGACTCAATCAGCTCTTCTGGAAGCAATGGAAGAGCATCAGGTTACAATTGATGGAAATACCTATAAGCTTCCGGAACCTTTCATGGTTATCGCAACACAGAATCCGGTGGAGCAGCTTGGAACTTATCCGCTTCCTGAGGCTGAGCTGGATCGTTTCATGATGAAGATATCAATAGGTTATCCGAATCTTAAACTTGAAAGTGAACTGGCTAAGAAGTATATGACCAGAGAACTTGCCAGGAAGACAGAATCAGTGATCAAATCTGAAGAGATTGCTGCCATGAAGGAAGAAGTCTTCAATGTTATCATTAGCGACGAACTGATAGAATATGCACTTACTATAATAGATCGAAGCAGGTCATTGGAAGAACTTGAATACGGTCTCAGTCCGAGAGCGGGTCTGGATCTGCTGATGGCTTCCAAGGCACAGGCATATATTAATCAGAGAGACTATGTTGTTCCTGAGGATATCATCAATATGGCTAAAGTTACACTACCTCACAGAATGGTGCTCACTACTAAGTCAAAGATGAACAAGTATACAGGAAAACAGCTGATGATACAGATTATTGACAAGATTAAGAGACCTGACTAGAGTATAAGATTTATGACTGAAGTAACAAAGAAAAAAAAGAGAAGATTATTTGCAGGACGTAGGATTAAGCTGCCTCTTGTTATTTACATTTTACTGTTGATCATTTCA
The DNA here is from genome assembly GCA_902782965.1 of uncultured Lachnospiraceae bacterium. Classification (GTDB taxonomy): domain Bacteria; phylum Bacillota; class Clostridia; order Lachnospirales; family Lachnospiraceae; genus Eubacterium_Q. The sequence continues at coordinate 3,559 of CACZPG010000274.1, read as the reverse complement.
GCGGTAATTGTAAGTAACTACGGTGGGGCTTTTTCCTATGTTCTGTTTTTTGCTGTGCTTCTGTATATTCCTGTTTCTTTGGCATGTATCCTTACTTCTTACATCACGCTTATGATATATCAGGATCTGGATACCAGACTGCTTTATAAGAATAAAACCGAGAAGTACAAGCTTATCATGGAGAATGTGGGCTTCCTTCCCACAGGAGGTATAAGATTCTTTCATGATGATTCAACGGCTTTTAAGGAAGAATTTGTTTCGGAAACCTTCTGGCTGATGCCCGGAAGTAAGAAAGAGATAGATAATGAAATCCTTTGTAAATATGCCGGCAATTATGAGGCGGGAATTCTAAGTGTAGAACTCAGAGATGTATTTGGAATATTCAAATTCAAATATAATATAAAATCCGTTTTGAGAGTCAGTGTCCTGCCAACGGTTACTTCCGTTGCATATGAGGAGATAAGCAGGATACTAAGCACGGGAATCTATCAGAAGAGCGTATTCCAGCTGGACAGACTGGAAGATTTTCCGGGGAATGATACCAGGAAATATGCTCCCGGTGATCCGCTGAACTCTGTTCATTGGAAGAATTATGCCAGAAGCGGTAAACTGCTTGTCAGACTTCCTGAAAGAACAGACTCAGATATGGTTAGTCTTGTGCTGCTGCCATATGGTAATGATGAGAAGGAACAGAAGAGGATCAAGAGGGATTATTTCCTTGAAATTCTGGTTTCCGTAGCCTGGTATTTTGCTGAGCAGAAGAAACCTTTGATGATATATTATTACAATTCCGGTGTTAAGACATTTCTGGTAGACGGGCCGGAAAGCTTTCAGAGGCTTTATATCGAAGAACTTGGAAGACTCTATTCTGAGCTGACTCCGAAAATGCAGGAGGATCTCATGGGAGAGGCTTCCGGAAGAAGCGTATCTATATTACTTAAGGAAGAGGACGGATCACTGTGTCTGATGTAAGAAATAAATTAATTAAATATGCAGTGCATTTACCGGTTATACTGGCTTTTATTACTGCGTTCTATTTCCTTGCAGTTAATCTGAGAATATGGAGTCTGAGTCTGGCATTTCTTTATTCTTACGCATTTGTATATCAGGGACTTAATCTTATTTTTGAACTGATGGATAGGAAGAAACTGGCGGTTATTACCGGTAGTGGAATAACCCTTGTTCTTATTGTTATGTTCAGGGATATGGTGCTTACTGAGAATATTCTTATAGCTTTCGTCGCATTTCTGCTTCTGCTTATAATTGAACATCCTGGTATTTCCAGGTTTAGCTGGATTGTTGTGGGAGCGGCATTATGTGTCAGCAGCTTGATGTTATATGAGATTCCGAAACTTGCTGCTGTCAGCATAGTTATGCTGCTATTATACGGCCTTTCTAAGCTGATCTGTCGTGAAGCAGAGTACTATATGGGAGTAGTTCTGCTGATTGGAATAATTACGCTCATTATTCCGGCTAAGGATGAACCCATAGAGTGGGCTCTCGTTAAGAAGGTGGTTGCAGCCGCAGATACCGGTCTTGATAAATCGCTGGATGAGATAACTTATTTCTTTGATGTGGTATTTAATGCGGGAACCAGTTTTGCCGGTTATTCTGACAATGCTCGTCTTAGGGGTAAAATGACAGACAGTCCTTCCGTTGAACTTATCATGAGCGGAAAGAGTGAATCGAAAATGATGTATCTCGAAGGTGGCTATTATAATGGAGTAGATTCCGGCGGACTTAACGATAAGGAGAAAATGAGTTCGAATTATAACTACTGGTTCGTGGAATTTATCAATGGTATGTATCAGGCGGGAGTAGACGAAAAAACTGCAGCCTGTTATTCAAGCATAAAGAGTTCTGAAATATTATACAGATATATGAGAACTGCAGACGTAATCAGACCTAATAATCTGTTGTGGATAGACCCTGAACTGAAGAACGGATTGGATAAGAAGAAGGGTAAAGGTTTCAGATACAATGTAAGGTATATGCAGGTAGATTATGCGAGTCCATACCTTCGTGAATATGTAGATAGTATAAAGGATTCAGAGGTTAAATATCATAGCTATTCCGAAATCTCAGAGTATGTGAAAGAGGTTTATAAGGTAAACCTGAAAGATACTATCAGAGAAGATGAATACAATCAGGCGGTTGACATAATGTCATCTGGTGAATGGAAGGATAAGTATCTTGACAATTCCTTCGCCTCGGACAGATTAAAGGAACTAACTGCCCAGGTGACAGAGGGAGCTGAAACTGATTTCGAGAAGGCGAAGAAGATAGAATCCTTCCTTAGACAGTATACTTATGATACGAACATTGATCTCAGAGGTAGTGATAATTATGTGGATGAGTTCTTATTTGTCACCCAGAAGGGATACTGTGTTCATTATGCATCTGCTATGCTTCTTATGCTCAGAAGTGCAGGGATTCCGGCACGCTATGTAAATGGTTTCATGCATGAGGTTAATGAGAGTGGCTCTGTTATGAGTTCTGAAGCGCATGCCTGGCCTGAAGCTTATATCAAAGGTCTTGGCTGGGTGATCTTTGAACCTACAGTTGTTAAAGTATCTGCAGAGGATATAGCATGGGGTAAGGTTAGAAAGAGTTCTCCTGACGAAACCGCTCAGTCTCCGCAGGATTATGGTTATTATCAGGAATATATGGATGAACCTGAACCGATTGATAACATTCCGTCACCTGTACCTGAGGAAGAGGAAAATACAAATAATAAGAAGATAGACATGGATATGCTCTATCAGTTCGGTATGTATTTCCTGATTATGATAGGTGCTGTGATTCTGCTCATTTGCCTGATTAAGCTGGGAATCTATATTCATTATCTTCGACTGTCTCCGGAAGATAAGGTGAAGCTGAATATAAGAAATATATGTAAGAGAATTGATCAGCAGATAGAGAAGAAGAATGCTGAGAAGAGAGCTCAGGAGAAGAAGAAAAAGCGTAAGCATAAAGGATACTCAGTTGAAGAGGCTGGTATAAAAGGAGCTCAGGTTATAACCTTCGCAAATCCTAAGGAAATAGAATCTATATTTGATTATCTTACATTTATTCATGATGCGGATAAGAAGAAAGAATTAAAATCAATATTTGATACCTATTATCGTATGAGATTCAGAGGGGATATTCCTGAGAAGGATTATATTGAAAGAATAAGAAAATACAAGATTACTTTATGACAGAATGATACGTGGTATTACTTTGTGTCACAATGAAAACTGTATTGTTTTATAAAAGAATTAGACGTGGAGGATCATGAATTGAAAATCTATGTAGATTTTGATGACTGTATATGTGAAACAGCCAGGGCATTTACTGTATTTGCAGAGAAGCTTTTCGGAAAGAAAGTTCCTTATGAGGAGGTCAGATTTTTCAACCTTCAGGAGGCTTTTGATCTGACGGATGAAGAATATGAACTATTGATGATAGAAGGACATCGTCCGGAGGTGCTGCTTGCCTTCGAAGAAACTCCCGGAGCTTCTGAGGTATTAAATGAATGGATTGATAAAGGGTACGAGGTTTCGGTTGTAACCGGTCG
>CACZPG010000273.1 GCA_902782965.1 uncultured Lachnospiraceae bacterium | reverse complement strand
TATATTTAAATAGATGTTTTTACGAGGTCACCCACCTCGGATGGCTGCTCTAGTATCTAAACCCCCGTCGAAACCTGAACTACCCCGAAATATTATTCGGCATCAGATTCAGATGCATCAGCATCAGATGCAGTAGCTGAGTTAAGCTGATCAACTATGTCCTGTGCATCATTAGCAAACATGTCACCATATTTACCTGCCCATTCTTTATCAAACCAGCTGTCAAATTCTAAAGTAGAAATAGTTGCATTTCTTGCAGCTTCTTCCTTCTGCTTATTATATACAAACTTTCCTAAAGGAATACCAATGATAGCACCAAGACCAAGTGCAGCGATAAGAATTGCAATCGCTTTCTTAATCTTTTTAATCTTCATTGTTTTCGCTCTGTTTTTCTTCTCTTCCTTATATCTGTCAACCTTTGCCTGACTCATTTTAATTACCTCTACAGTTTATCATTCATTATGGTACTTGAAATAATACCTGCAATATAATAAACCATAACACTGTCTAAAATCAACCTTTTATTTTATTTTTCTCGATTTATTGAGATGATATCTACCGTATATTCATTTTATAATCTCTCTCGGCAGCTCTCTTCTGGTCTTTCTTGGCAAGTGATTCCCTCTTATCATATAACTTCTTTCCTCGTGCCAGACCAATTTCCACCTTTACCCGGCCATCACTGAAATATACTTTAAGCGGAACAATAGTAAAACCTTTCTCTTTTGTTTTACCAATAAGTTTGTTTATTTCTGATCTATGTAGAAGAAGTTTTCTCTTTCTAAGAGGATCCTTATTGAAAATGTTTCCTTTCTCATAAGGATTAATATGCATATGTATTATGTAAACTTCTCCTTTTTCAATGCTTATATATGATTCTTTTATGCTGCAGTTTCCCTGTCTGAGAGATTTCACCTCAGTACCAACCAGAGCAATTCCAGCTTCATATATCTCATCTATAAAGAAATCGTGATAAGCCTTTTTGTTATTTGCTATTAATTTTTGTCCTTTTTCCTTCGGCATAATAATTTTCCTTTTATTAACTTTATATAAATTTAAAATCTATAACCCGGTCAATCTTATCAGCTTTCTCAACTCGTACTCTGCATTTATCGCCAAGCTTAATTGTTTTCCCTGAATTCTTGCCGACCATTTCAAATCTATCCTCGTAATAGGTATAAAAGTCGTCAGTTATCTCAGCAACTCTTACTGCACCTTCTACAGTATTAGGGAGTTCAACAAATATATTCTGAGCTGTAAAGCCGGAGATTATCCCATCGAATTCCTCACCTATATGATCTTCCATATATTCAATCTGTTTCAGCTTCACAACATCTCTCTCAGCATCAACAGCTCTTCTTTCTTTCTCAGAATTATCTTCAGCAACTCTTGGAAGAAGCTTCGAATAATGACGCACCCTTCCCTCATCCAGGGAACCATGTATACTTTCCTTAATAATCCTATGAATCTGAAGATCAGGATATCTTCTTATTGGAGATGTAAAATGGCAATAATACTTACAGGCAAGTCCGAAGTGTCCTATACATTCTGTACTATATCTGGCCTGCTGCATAGAACGAAGAGTCATCTTAGTAACAAGTGCCTCATATGGTTCACCGACAATCTGTCCGAGAAGCTTCTGATATTCCTTGGGATGTATATGATCCTTGGACACTTTAAAATATATACCAAAATTACGAATAGCATCTCTCAGCATATCTACCTTTTCCTGAATCGGAGTCTCGTGAACCCTGTACTCAAAAGGTATATCAGCCCAGAAAAACTGTTCAGCAACAGTTTCATTGGCTATCAGCATGAAGTCTTCAATAATCTTAGTAGCATCATTTCTTTCATAAGGATGAATATCCACCGGAACTCCGTCCTCATTAACAATAATCTTTGTTTCAGCCACATCAAAATCTATAGAACCCCTCTTCTCTCGTGAAGCTCTTATAATTCTGGACAATTCAAGCATACGCATAAACATCGGAACAAGAGGCTTATATCTTTCAATAAGATAATCATATCTGTCAGAGGCACCTTCTGATAGTTTATTTTCTGCATCTTTATCAACAGGAGCTCCATCAATAATAACTGCAACATCAGAATAATTCATTCTTTCATTTACATTTATTACGCCTTCAACGATTTCATGACTGAGAACTTTTCCGTTTTCGTCTATATCCATTACACACGAAAGCGTAAGTCGATCAACATCATGATTCAATGAACATATACCATTGGAAAGCTTGTGAGGAAGCATGGGAATAACGCTGTCTACCAGATAATTACTTGTTCCTCTTCTTAAAGCTTCCTTGTCAAGTGGTGACCCTTCTGTAACATAATTGGACACATCAGCAATATGTACACCAAGATGATATATACCATCGCTGTATTCAAGTGTAATGGCGTCGTCCAGATCTTTTGCGTCTTCTCCATCAATTGTAACTGTATCGAGCTGTCTGAAATCTCTTCTACCGATAAGTTCCTCTTCTGATACCTCCTCAGGAATTGATAACAACTGACGTTCAACATCCTCAGGAAATTCAACAGGAATCCCATAAGCTCTAACAACCTGAAGAATGTCTGTATGAGGATCATCGATGTGTCCGATTACTTCTATAACATGTCCTTCAGGGGATTTCTTATTATTCCCGAAATTATCCAGTTCAACAACCACCAGGCTTCCCGTTACGGCACCAAGATTAGATCCTTTATATATAAATATATCATCTGCGATCTTCTTATTATTTGGTATAACAAACCCATATCCTTCATTTTCCTGATAAATTCCTATCAGTTCAGTAGTATTTCTGGATAATATCCTGGTTATTTTAGCTTCTTTTCTGGGTCCCCTCTGAGAATTCTCTACAGTTATAAGAACCTTATCGCCATGAAAAGCATTAAGACTGTCTTTTTCGGAAACAAAGAAATCCTCTTCATATCCATCAACAGTTACAAAACCAAAGCCCCTGCGAGTACCGGAATATATGCCTGTCAACATCCCTTTAGGAGGAAGCATATATCTGTTATTCTTGGTCTTAACTATAACAACCTCATCACATAAGCCATTCAGATATTTCAGAAATTCATCTTTTTCATCTTCTGAATTAACCTCATACAGATTACAAAGATCCTTGAACCTGAGAGGTCTGTAATCAGATGCAGACATTATACTCTTAAGCTGCTCAAGAAAATCCTGATCAAAACGGGTATTTTCATCATTTAATTCACTATTCAATTCATTATTTAATTCATTATT
>CACZPG010000272.1 GCA_902782965.1 uncultured Lachnospiraceae bacterium | reverse complement strand
CGAAACCGTGAGTCAGATGTTCGACATTTAATATACTCATTTCCTATAATCCTTTCATGGTCTGCTGAACATTATATATTTTTTTGCATGATAAATAAAGGCTTCATTTATGATATGAATAATAAAGGCATCATTTGAGAAATTGTCAAATGTTCTCATTTAAGAACGTGTCATATGTCGCTTGGCATTCGACCACTTCTTTTTTTATTTATGATATATTTATCCCAGGCTAAGGGAAATGTAGCGAATGAATAAGTTAAAATGTATAATGAAGAGAAGGAGGGCTGTGTAATGATTGGTGCGATTATTGGTGATGTAGTAGGTTCAAGATTTGAGTGGGATAATCACAAGTCTAAGGATTTTAAACTTTTCAATAGGAAATGTCATTTGACTGATGACAGCATAATGAGCCTGGCTGTAGCAACTGCTATCATGGTTTGCGAGGAAGATTACTCTGATCTGTCAAAACATGCAGTAAGGAGTATGCAGGAGCTGGGAAGGCTTTATCCCCGTGCAGGATACGGTGGAAACTTTGGAAGATGGATATTCGCGAAGCATCCTGAACCTTATGGGAGTTATGGAAATGGTTCAGCTATGAGAGTCAGTCCCTGCGGATATGCTGCGAGGAGCCTTGAAGAGGCAAAAATGCTGGCTGCAAGGGTGACGGAAGTGACACATGATCATCCGGAAGGAATGAAGGGAGCGGAGGCAGTTGCCGTTGCAATATTCCTTGCCAGAAATGGAAAGAGCAAAGAGGAAATCAGAGAGTATATTACAGAAAACTATTATGATATAGATTTCACTCTGGAGGAAATCAGGGAAGAGTATGAGTTTGACGTATCCTGCCAGGGTTCTGTTCCACAGGCTTTTGAAGCATTTTTCGAGTCGACAGATTTTGAGGACGCAATCAGAAATGCAATATCAATCGGCGGAGACAGTGATACCATCGGTGCTATAACCGGTTCCATCGCTGAAGCATACTATGGGGTACCTGAAGAAATCATAGATAGCGTGATAAAGAATCTTGACAGCATCCAGATGAGGATACTGTATTACTTTGAAGGGAATTATCCGTCAAAGGCGATTGTGGAAGATTCGATAGATGATAATCCGGAGGATGAAGAAGCTAGTGCAGAAGATGATACAGCTGCTAATATAGAAGTTTCAGTCTTCGATATTCTGGATATGAATGTGGACAAAGTGATTCCGGAAGGCGCTCCGATAACTTTTTCAGATGATTTGGGAAATGGGGTTTTCAGGGCAAGGGTTGATGATAAGTATCTGGTGCCGGATTTCAGTTCATTTGATAAGAAAAAGAAGAGGTAAGATTCTAATATTTAACCTTTGGGAGTCCGTGCCGGCATATTGCTTTACGTACAAGGGTAATGTGCGGTGAGAATTTTTTACGGTCGAATGGAATGGATGCATCTGCCAAAGCATGGCGGAGCCTTTGCACATAGGAGTGAAGTTCATCAGACTTTTCAAGTCCGGCCCACCAGAGATTCCCGAAGCTTCCGAAGCCTTTCAAGCTGATCTCGAAGGGCTCGTACGGAACCTTTTCCATTGTCTCAAGTACCTGCTCCGGATCCGGATATTCACCTATGAAAGCCAGGGTGAGATGAACATTCTCGATAGGGGTATAATTTCCTATGATATTCTGTTTTTTCATAGTGCCCTGTATTTCTGTGAGGGCGTACTTGATGTTTGGTTCAAGTTCAATTGCTATGAAAAGTCTCATTTACTCAGTATACCTTCCGCATTATTTTCAAGTGCTATCGCTATGATTAGTTTCACGAGCTTTTTTCATTATAACAAAAATTCGGCAAAAGATAATAATTATATTCTTTTGTTTTATCATGGATTATTTTATTCTATAAGTGTAGATTATTTAATTTATAATTGTAGATTAAATAATTCTTATAACATAGAAATTTGGGAAACAATGTATGCCGTCTATAAGGCAAGCATCCAGACAAATGTAAATGACATTTTTGGGGAGTATCACAATATGATAGATAAATT
>CACZPG010000271.1 GCA_902782965.1 uncultured Lachnospiraceae bacterium | reverse complement strand
TTGGTATCATTCTCCCATTTAATCCTGGAAGAAGTAGCCTACGCCCCACTTAGTATGAATATACTCAGGGTCTGCCGGTCTGGTTTCAATCTTCTCACGAAGACGCCTTACATGAACATCCACTGTTCTTGCATCACCGGGATACGTAGCGCCCCAGATTTCATTCAGAAGTTCATCTCTGGAATAAACCCTGTTAGGATTGGATACCAGCAGCATAACCAGATCGAATTCCTTGGCTGTAAGGCTGACCTCATGTCCCTTAATGAATACACGTCTTGAATCTATTTCAATCTTAAGCCCTTTCTTCTCAATAATATTGGCTTCGCTGGCTCTGACATCTTCATTCTTGTTGTTTCTTCTTAGAATGGCCTTAATTCTGGCCTTTACTTCAAGAATATTGAAAGGCTTGGTTACATAGTCATCTGCACCATACTCAAGTCCCATAATCTTATCCATATCTTCGCCTTTGGCAGTAAGCATAATGATCGGAACATCCGAGAATTCTCTTATCATCTGACAAACTTCCAATCCGGATAATTTCGGAAGCATAATATCCAGAAGAATAATATCATAAGAATTAGCTCTGGCTTTATTAACAGCCTCTTCTCCATCGAAGGCTGTATCTACTTCCATATCATCCTGCTCAAGAGAAAACTTGAGACCCTTTACAATTAATTTCTCATCATCTACAACAAGTACTTTTTTCATACTTCATGTCACCTCACTGGTTAAATTATACCCCTGATATATAATCATCTCACGTATATTTTATCTTTTAATCTGTTAAATGTAGCATCTCCGATTCCACTTACATTTTTGATATCTTCAATAGAACTGAAACCTCCTGATACCTCACGATAAGCTATTATATCATCAGCTTTGGATTCACCTATCCCTGATAAGGTCATAAGCTCATCTCTTCCGGCAGTATTGATATTAATCTTCTGATCATCCCCGGAGCCATTCAGTCCTCCGACATTATCGGACGATGAGTCACCTCCGGATTCCAGAAAGATTTTCCCGTCATTCACCTCTTGAATCGTGGGAAAATATATTCTTTCACCATCAGTAAGCCCGGCCGCCAAATTTACATATCCGCGATAGGCATCCTCCGAATATCCTCCCGCCAGTTCAAGAGCATCCTGAATTCTTGAATCAGAAGGAAGTTCATATACTCCCTCATTTACAACAGCACCACATATATAAACATATACTTCGGAGAATTCATCTCCGATGGAACTATCTGTTGAAGTTGCCTCTGATGATTCAAACGAATGATTCTCCATGGAAGAAACTTCCGAACCCGAACTCTCCTGTTTCGAACTCTCCCTTTTCAAATCCTCCTGTCCCGAACCGGAAACAGTATCTATGCTTATCTCATCCTTTCTACAGCCTCCGGCTACAAATAAGCTAGTCAGAAACATAAGAATCAGACCACATCTGATCAGAAATATATTTAATTTATTATTCTGCATTTATCCTCCTTTCGGGATACCTGCAGAAACATGAATCCACAAGTTATTTTAACATATATAAAAAGGATTTGAAAGACCTGTATTATCGTTCTTTTCAAATCCTTTGTTATATTTTACAAATATTAATCTTCTTTTCTTATTGCAGTTCCGATACCTGTATCTGTATAGAACTCCAGAAGCAGACAATGTTCAAGACGTCCATCAAGAATATGGACACGGGAAACTCCATTATTCATTGCATCTATGCAGTTCTGAAGCTTAGGAAGCATTCCGCCTCCTACTACACCCTTATCAATGAGCTCCTGTGCTTCATCTATGGTCATTTCAGAAATAAGTGTTTTCTTATCCATTGGATCTGTGAATACACCTTCAATATCTGTCAGGAAAACCAGTTTCTCAGCCTTAATAGATGTAGCTACTGCACACGCACAGTCATCAGCATTAATATTGTAATCATGCTCGTCCTCAAGTCCCATACCGATAGGTGCTACTACCGGAATAAAATCTGCATCCAGAAGGGAATCAATAACCGAGCTGTCAGTCTGAACTACTTCTCCTACATAACCTATATCTTTTCCATCAGAAAGCTTCTTCTGAACCTTAAGGAGTCCGGCATCCTTACCGCTTATACCCACGGCTTTGAGTCCTACCTTTGACATAAGTCCTACCAGACTTCTGTTGACATTATTCAGAACCATCTCAGCAACCTCAAGAGTAGGTTCATCTGTTACCCTGAGACCATTCTGAAAATGAGTTTCCATACCAAGCTTATCTATCCACTTGCTTATTTCCTTACCGCCTCCATGAACTATTATAGGCTTGAAACCAACAAGCTTAAGAAGTGCCACGTCCCTGATAACATTGTACTTCAGGTTCTCATCCAGCATGGCTGAACCACCATATTTAACAACAATCTTCTTGCCGTTAAACTTCTGAATATAAGGAAGCGCCTCGATAAGCGTCTGGGCTTTCTTCATTACCTCATCTATATCATCGTTTTTAGTCATCATAAGCTCCTCTCCTATAACTCTATATTATTAAGAATTGTAATTAAGATCTGTAATCTGCATTTATAGTTACATATTCATGTGTAAGATCACATCCCCAGGCTTCTGCCTCGTACTCACCGGAGTGAATGTCACATAGAGCTGTTATTTCATCCGGTGTCAGAATCGCAAGCGCATCCTCCTCGGAAAATTCAGGAAGTCTTCCATGATCAATAAGCTTAAGCGATCCTGCCTTGCTCATCATAGTAATATCTGTCTTATCCGGATCAAAATCTGCACCCGAATATCCCATTGCGCAGAAGATTCTTCCACAGTTTGCATCTCTTCCGTAGATTGCGGCTTTTGAAAGGTTTGACGTTATTATGGATTTTGCCAGTATTTTGGCAGTCTTGTAATCTGGAGCTCCTACAACCTTCGCTGTGAAGAGTCTGCTTGCACCCTCTCCATCCTTTGCCATACTGACAGCCAGATGTCTGCATACAGTATATAAGGCCTCATAGAGTTCCTTGTAGTCTGCGTTATCACTAAGATTGCTGATATCTATATCACCGCTCTCATCGATATCATCAAGACTGATTCCCAGAGACTCAGCTGTAATCTTCTCATTTCTTGCCAATCCATCTGACAGCCATACAAAAGTATCATTGGTAGAGGTATCACCATCTACTGATACCATATTGAAGGTTCTCTCAATTATTGCTCTGAGAAGCTTCTGAGCCAGTTCTCTTTCTATAGAAAGGTCAGAAAGCATGAATCCCAGCATAGTTCCCATATTAGGATGAATCATTCCGGAGCCCTTACACATGGCACCAATATGACAAGTCTTACCACCAATTGTAAGCTCGACAGCGAACTCCTTCGGAACAGTATCCGTAGTCATTATCGCTTTAGCTGCTTCGTGAGCCTCCATATAGGCATTGGCTCTGTTACCGGTGAAATATTCTCTGAGAACTGCTGTATCAGTATCAGGAACACCAATCAGATTTTCTGACAGTTCTTTAATTCCCTTGGTAATCTTATCAATAGGAATCTGCGGACCTATAACTCCTGTTGAAGCAGTGAGAACCTCCCACGGCTCTATCCCAAGTGCTGAAGCTGCAGCCTCAGCTTCCTTGCGGCAGTTAGCTAATCCTTCTTCACCCGTAGCGGCATTAGCAATTCCGGTATTTATAACAATTGCTCTGGCAATTCCTCTCTCGACAACTTTCATATCCCATTTTACCGGAGCTGCCTTAACTTTATTTCTGGTAAATGTTCCAACTACCGTAGCCGGTGCATCACATTTTATAAGTGTAAGATCACGATTAGTTCCTTTTGCTTTAATTCCTACACGCATGCTTGCCACACTGTAACCCTTGGCAGCAAGTATTCCGCCTTCGATTATCTTTATCATACGTTCTATCCTTTCATCTGAGCTAAACTTCTGACTTTGCAAATCGATTTATTCATTAAATATAATTACAGGTGAAGACCTTTAGCTTCATCACAACCCATTACGATATTCATACATTGGATTGCTGCACCGGAAGCACCTTTTCCGAGATTATCAAACCGACTGGCAACCACGATTCTCTGCTCATTTCCGGTTACCAGAATCTCCATTCCATCCCAGCCTGCACAAGCATCGGAGTACATTGCTCCACCAGCTTCAACATCTGCACCGAAAGGCAGTACTTTGATGAATTTCTCATTTTTGTAATAATCTGCCAGATAATCACGGATTTCCTCAGGAGTTTTCTTCTTAACAAGGAGATCTGTATATAATGGCAGCTGGACTATCATACCACTGTGATAGTTAGTAGTCATAGGACAGAAAAGAGGTTCCCTGTCCAATCCTGTTACTGCCTTCATTTCTTTTAAATGTTTATGTGTCTGGCCCCAGCCATACATTCTGGCCGAGTCGTACTTTGCATCCCGACCTTCTTCTTCATAACTGGCGATAAGCTTCTTTCCACCTCCGCTATAACCGGAAACCGCAAAGATTGATACAGGATAATCCGCCTGCATGATGCCACCCTTTACAAGTGGATAAGCCAGTCCTATGAAGCCGCTGGCATAACAGCCCGGAACTGCTATTCTCTTTCCATTTGCTATAGCATTTCTATGCTCTTCTGACAATTCCGGAAAACCGTAAGCCCAGCCCGGTTCTGTTCTATGGGCTGTTGAAGCATCTATTATCACCGTGTCCGGATTATCACATAACTCTACTGCTTCTATCGCTGCCGAATCAGGAAGACAAAGAAATGTAATATCTGATGCATTGATAAACTTCCGGATTTCATCAGGATCCTTACGCTTGTCACTGTCTATCTTCAATATTTCAATATCATCTCTCACCTGAAAGCGTTCAAAGATTCTAAGTCCTGTAGTACCTTCACTGCCGTCGATGAATACTTTCTTCATATATATATCCTCCTTTGCACGCTTTACACCATTACGCTTATACTTCCATAGAATACTCCACCCCACCGAATATTACAACCCCCTTTTTAGGTTTTTATGCAAGAAATATTGCATATTTTGCCATTTTTATGCATATTATGCATATTTTTTACATAATAAGCATATATTCATGAATATTCAGTGAATATTTGTTAGTTTTACTGACATCTTTTACCTGATTAAAAGCATAAATGAATAGTTGTTTTCTTCAGTAATAATATATATACT
>CACZPG010000270.1 GCA_902782965.1 uncultured Lachnospiraceae bacterium | reverse complement strand
ATAGTGTACGGAAATCTATGGTACTCCTGTGGTGATGATATGGTCGCTCAGATTCTTGCCAAATATGAGAATAATCCTAACAGAATTCTTCCCGATGCCATTATCTGCGCCAATGATTATATGGCTATGGGTGTTGTAACCGCCCTCGAGAAGAAAGGCTATTCTATTCCAGAGGATGTAATTGTAACCGGTTATGACAATGTAATTCAGGCAGAATATCACGATCCTTCCATCACAACTTCTTCCCAGCCGTTTGAGCAGGTTGGAAAGGATGCTATCAATATTCTCACAAGATTATGGGCGGGAAAAGATGTTCCTCAGACAACTGCCGAACCCGGTATAATAATGCGTCGTCAGACCTGCGGATGTGAACCTAAGAAGACATATAAGGCAGACAACCTGAGAGAATCATATAGTGTAACTATTGAAAAACTCGGTCTTCTATCCAACACTATTACCAATCTTATTCTGAGTGTTTCCACCGCACAGACTGACGAAGATATATTTAACAAACTTGAGGCAAACTGTCGTAAAGATACCGGTTTCAAAACCGCTGTTCTTTGCCTTATGGATAAATGGGATCAACAGGTTGAAATCAATTATCCAAATGATTTCGCCGATGTTCATTTCGATGTGGTTTGCGGAATTCATAACGATATGCCTGTCAAGAGAGAAAGACTTCCAAAGGGTCAGATTCTTCCAACTAAAATGCTTGAAGATCCTGAACCATATTATATTGTTCCAATTCATCATCTGAAGTATTTCATGGGCTACTATATTATTTCTCCGGATCTTGAAGAATTATCTCAGGCCAACATCAAGTCCTGGTTCATTAATATAAGTACCATTCTTGAGAACTGGAGACTCAAGAAAGAGCTTAAATCTTCATTTGAGAAACTTCATAACCTCTCTGTCACTGACGTTCTGACTCACCTCTATAATCGTCGTGCCTATAACATGTATTTCGAAGATTACTATAAGAGTTCCAGAATATCAGGAACCAGTCTTGCTGTATTTCTTATAGACATGGATAACATGAAGAAAATCAACGACAGCTACGGACATGATGAAGGTGACTACTGCCTATGTACTATTGCCAATGCAATGACCAACTCCCGCCAGAAGGATGAAATATGTATTCGTTCCGGAGGTGACGAGTTCGTAGTTCTGGCAAGAGACTATACAATAGATATGGCAGAGAATTATATTAAAGAGCTTAGAAGTTACATTTCAGAAAGATGTACCGAAGACAATAAGCCATTTGAAATATCAGTAAGTATAGGCTGTTACATGAGACAGCCGGACTTCTCAGATAAGCAGCCGATATCCGTCATTTCAGAGGATTATCTCAGAGAGGCTGACAAGCTTATGTATGAAGAGAAGAAGAAACATAAAGAACTCGGATAGCACTGCTATCCGAGTTCTTTTCATTATCCGAATTCTTCACTTTAAAAAACTTTACGAGCTTTCTGATTATTACTTAAGTCTATCAATCACTTCCATACACATTCGTCCGGTATGATAAGGGCACTTCCATTCATCTACTATATTTTTGTCAGGGACAGGTTTTCCTTCATCATCAATTTCCGAAAACCATTCTCCTCCGGGACGTTTATCCATAAAGTATTTCTCACAATAATCCCAGATAGCTTTCGCCGCATCAAGATAAGACTTATCATTATGTTTCTGATAATAATTGATGAAGCCGACTATAGCTTCTGCCTGAACCCACCAGATTCGGGTTGTATTAACCACTCCTCTCTCGCATTCATTTGCAATGGATCCATCTTCAAATATCGTAATCTCCCTGATAGTTTCAGCAAGCTTATCAGTAAGAAGAGTTATCTTCTCACTATACTCTTCTTCACCCAGAACCTGTATAGTCCTGTCAAGAAGCCACGAGGCTTCAATATCATGGCCATAGGATTGAAGATCAATTATTGAATTAAAGTCTTTATCAAAGAATACTTCAAGCCTGTCATTTCCCTGATATATATCATTCAGGAAGCAATCCAGAAGACTCCTTATCTTCTCTTCAACCAAAGAAACATATTCAGAATAATCTGATTCAGAATCTGAAGTCGTATTATTTCTGAGAGCCTGCAATAGCACCGTATACGCTTCTATCACATGAAGAGCTGTATTCATGGTCTTATCTGCCATTACGCCATTTTCAGAAAGCTTATCATTTGAAATCGGTTTGAAATACATATCATAAGATTCAGTATAACCTCTGTCATCAGTAAATTTACTTTCAATTATTTCATAAAGCTTAAGCGCATATTTCAGAGCCTCTTCATTTTCTGAAATATTATAATAAGCTGAAAGCGAATACACAGCAAAGGCATGATTATAAGAATGTTTTGTAGTATCAAGAGGTTTTCCATCATAAGTAACTGACCAGAACAATCCTCCGTTTTCATGATCATAACATTTGGTAATCAGATAATTAAAGGCATGATTCGCATATTCCAGAAGCTTTTTATCGCCAAGACTTCTGTATGCAGACGAGAAGAACCACAGAATGCGGCTATGGAGTATCACACCCTTATCACCATCTTTATGAAGCACGAGATCAGGATCGATCAGACCATAGAATCCTCCGTACTCCTCATCCTTAAGCTTCTTCCAGAACGGAAGAATGCATTCAGTGAGATTTTTATATACACCCTCGACTAACGCCTTCTTCACTCCTGAAGTATCATACATATTATCTTCTGATTCGGCTATTGTACCAGCCATTTTATCTGTCATTTTATCCACCATGATTTCACCCTTTATATCTGTCTTTGTATAAATCCACTTCATTCATCATTAATAATTTATTTAATTATTTAAATTTCATGGTTTTTACAAATCCTGTTTTCTTACTGAAGAGCTTCTTATATGCCTTCTTCTTTTTCTTATTACATTTAATGCATGCCTTCTTATTAATATTCCTGATTGCATTCTTTCCAACCTTTCTGAGGGAGGTTGATTTGATATTAATCCTGTTCAGCTTTTTGCAGCCATAGAAAGCTTTAGCTCCAATAGAAATAACATTCTTTCCAATTGTCACTGAAGTCATATTCTTACATCCTTTGAAGGCATTTGGCGATACTTCAGTTACTTTATAATTCTTACCGGAAAGTTTTACTGTCGCCGGTACAGTATATGATTTTGCATTTTTCTTAACAGGCGAATTATATGCAACAGTATCACCGGAAAGAACCTTATAATTTACGGTCTTCTTTGAATCCGTTATAACACTGCCAATCTCCAGGCCCGGATCAGAACTCTGAGCCGGTGTTGGCTGAACAGGGGTAACCGGATCCTGTACAGAAGGATTTACAGGAGTCTGCTCTCCCGGTACCGGAACACCAGGTCCGGGTGTTGGAACTGTAGATGGTTCATCATCCGATCCTTCATTTCCATTCTCCGAATTATTATCACCTTTAACCACAATATGAACTGTACAGAGAACTTTATTCATATCCTTCTTTGTAACAATTCTGACATCAGTTTCACCCGCATCAACACCATAAAGATCTAACCAATAATCTCCCATTTCATTATATGCTGATGCTGTTACGACATCTGAATCAGCACTCAGAGCAACCACCTGTACTCTGGAATCCGAAGGTTCAAGTACAAATCTGTAGGAAGAATGTGAATCCTTATCCATTTCAATATCAGAAACATACTCATCATTCTTACCACGAGCAAGAACCTTCGCTCCGGTAACTTCAGTTTCCTTTATTTTAACTGTTGCAGAGACCGAAAGACCACTAAGAGTTTCCGTCCAGACTGTGGTTTCTCCTTCATAATTTGCATATACAATACCCTTATTGTTAATAGATGCTATATCTTCATCATCTGAAGAATAGGTAAGAATATCTATTGCATCTGCCGGTACTCTGGTCACTTTAAGCTTACCGCTTTCAAGATCATAGCTTTCAAAGCTGAGATTCATGTTTTCAGCATTTAAGGCCGTAGCCTTCTTTCCTGCTACTATTCTCTTAACTCTGAATCCATAACAATTTGAAAGATTATTCTTCGAATCGTAATCGTCATCATCATAATCATCATCGTCATCATCGTCATCATCAGATGAATCCGGGAGTTTTGAAACCATATGAATAATTACAGTATCCGAATAAATGGTAAAAGCAGGTATATCTCCATCACCAATGAGATATTCATCAGGAAGACTATCTTCACTTCCGGCTTTCATTCTCATTATTTTGCCGTATTTAAAACCATAGTAATATCCTTGATCATCCCTGATAGTAATATAATCATCGCGTCGGAATTTTGTTCGTGTCTCTAGATAATCTCCATTAAACGCTAAACTGTTATCAAAGAAAATATTCATACACTCCGCTCCCTGAGAAGTGTAGGTATATGTTTCATCCATTCCCAATACATAATCATGAACAGACTGCATATCAGCTACCGTCATAACATCCGGAGCTTTAACGCTAACGTTAAGGGATGCCCTTATTACATTAGCCCCAGACTCTATTGTAGCAGTAACTGTAGTATTACCACTGGCTACAGCATGAAGAATTCCATCATCAGAAATATAAGCAACCGCAGGATTTAATGAAGAATACCCGACAACGAAATCATCAATGCCTGACTCATTAAATTCCAGCTTGGTTTCAGAATTTCTGATAACCTCAATATCACTTCCCGCTTTAAAGCTTAAGCTGTCAGGGAAGTAATCTCCTGTGACAGTAATTGTTATAGGATAACGGTTGCCCCAGACTTTAGTCAATGCCTTCGGTTCATCTTCTTCATCATCAAAGATATACCATACACCATCCTGCTCATAACAATCATATTCAGTAAATATATTCTCCGTACTATAATCAGAAATATTTTCTTTTACCTGAATATACGCTTTTGTTTTACCTATCTTTTTAGGAGTTATATTGCCATCCTTATCAATAGATATAATATTCTCATCATAGTCCATAAACAGCGGATCATCAGAGCTATCCGAAGGATTCTTAGTTACATTCAGTTTGTAAGTATCACCCAGTTTTACCTCACAATTCAAATCCTTAATATCAATAGATGTAGTATCAAGCTCCACATATTTTGAAACCGAATCCACCATGAAACCATACGCATTCTCGTGTTCATCAGATTGAAGAACAAATCCAGCATATTTATAATCAACTTCAACAGATTGTCCCGCCAGTTCCTTACCCGTGTACTTTCCTATTCTATTAATTGAACTATCATATCCACCACTGTGTTTTCTTAATACCTTCTCAAGTGTAAGAGGTTCATCTGAGCCGTAAATATACAGATAATCATAATCGTCTTCTAATTCAGTATTCTCATTGAATTTGAAGTAATAATCACCTTCATAATTCTCATCATGGAACATAAATGCCTTTACGGTCATATCATCATAATCCAGATACTTCAACTGGGTATAATCACTTCCACAATCCACACCGTTAACACTAACATTTACATAGAAGCTCACGTAATCGGACAAAACATCCTCACTATCTTTTACATAGGCTTTTATACAATATTTACCACTGTTATAAAGCTTAATAACATTATCGGTTACATCATAAGAATCTGAATCCGAGTCTGAATCCGATCCATTCAGATATTCAATATCATATTTCACTTTATTATTCAGGTTTTCCGGCGCAAGATTATAAGACAGATTTATTTTCTGTCCCAGATAAACCTGCAATGGTTTCTCATTTGTAGCATAATCATCAGCCTTAATGATAAATGCAGAATAAACTCCATTGCCCTTAACAGCTACGGTTGTCTCCGCAGACATTCCTTTGTAATTTACTGTAACCTTCGTATTACCAATCTGCTTTGGATATACTCTTCCAAGCCGATCAATATTTATTATGCTTGTATCTTCTACAGTAAAATCAAGAGGAGCCTTATCATTTACTATCTCATTTCCAAGCTTAACATCCAGCTGAATAGAAGGTTCAATGATACTCTGTTCATAGTTCTGACTGCCAAAGGATAATGCTCCGGCATAGGACAAATCACTAATAACTGTAAAAGCCTTGATTCGAAGATTAGTTTCTCCATCCACTGAAATATCAGTCCAGTTATTTGCATCATCTGATATAAAGGACTGTCCGGCAGAGGCCTTACTGTCACAGGTGAGCCAGTCATAATTTATATCGCTGTCAATCAGAGAATATGTAGGTTCCCCAGAATGTGAATGTTTAATTACAACAGCAAATCTATCACCCTTATGAAGTGAAACAGTATTTGCAAGACTTATTTTATGATAGCCGGAGCCGGCAACAACACCCGAGGTATCACCTGCCAGATTTGAACCAGCCATCATATCATTTGTATCAGGATTAACATATACCGAAACTTCATAATCCACATTATCTTCCAGAGTCCAGAAAGATACTTCTTCCAAGGTTTCATCATATTCTGCAGTAAATACATTTGCTTCATATAAATGATTATCATCAAGAGCTGCATCAGACAAAGTTCCGTCATGCTGATATATATTATCATAATTTCCTGAAGCTTCTACCTCAAAGAAACATACAGGATTCTGATAGGAACTTTCCTCATCATAGGACATCCAGAAATATCCATCATTACCCCAGGTTGTTCCCCAGGAATTCTTAATAAGCCATGCACCATCATGTTCAGGTGGAATTACAAAATTCTCCTTTGGATAATCATCATCCCAGCCTACAATAGCAACTACATGTCCAGAAAACCAGCTCTTATAATAAGGATTATAATATGCATAATTATCATAATCATACCAGTTTCCACTGCTATACATTATAGTTCCGGCACCAAGTTCCATTATATACTTCTTAATAGATTTCCTTTGGGATTCATCTCCGGCTTCGAAAAGATAGGTATCCTTAAGAACATAATCATTCTGATAACACATATTATCATTCATACATGCATTTTCATATTTCCTGACCTTAGGAATAAGCTTTCTGAAATCAGCTTTATCTTCATTTACAAATCCAATTCCCTTGGAAAAACCGAACATTGAAAGCCAGGGATTTCCACCATTCTGATAGTAATCATATGATCCTAAACTACTATTGATTCCAACCTTGTCAGACGCAGTTATTCCTAATGGATCAACTGTCTGATGATACATAAAATATCCGGTTTTCCATTCCGACAGATCAATACTATCTGCATCATTCTTAGAAAGATAAGATGCCTGCACAGCTTCAGTTGAAGCAAAACTCCAGCATAAACCTGTACTTGACTGATCTTTAACCGAAGAGATAACATTCTTATGATCATTTCTGTCAGTACGACTATCATATTTTCTCGGAATCACTGACCCCCGTCCGGAATTAGTTCCGCGTCCCTTTGATTCACTGTCCTTATCATTGAGTTTCTTAGGAAACGGAACAGATACATTATTAGTCTTATTCATATCCAGATATTTCTTCGTAAGCTCATAGCCCTCTATTTCCTCCGGTGTCATCTCATCCAGATCAATATCCTGACCATACTGATCAGCTGCTCTGGAAATAACAGGATTACAAAGAGCTGCAGTTACAGCAATCATACCTGTCAGTAATAATCTGCTCAAAAAACTTGATTTTTTCCTCATAGTACCCCTCACTTATATCATAAAAAAATGTAGTATTTATTATGTAGTATTTATTCTAATTGTTTAATATAGATTACCTTATAATATTTAATACACAGCTAAGAAAATCATAATCTATCCCAAATGAATTATCAAGCAGTAATGATAGACTTTCTTCATTTCCACAAAATATGTTATAATAGTCGGCGTGGTAAATTTGGTACATTCAGAAAGAATCAGCAATGAAGAATATTGACAAAGATAATAAGCATAATGAAGCTATAGATTTCTATATCAAGGTATTTGTACTAGCCCTGCCGATTGCACTGCAGAGTCTTATAACAATCGGTGTTAACATGCTTGATACAATGATGGTGGGAAGTCTCGGAGATGCATCCCTTTCTGCAACTTCCCTGGCCAATTCATTTATCAGTGTTTTTCAGATATTATGCATGGGACTTGGAATGGGAGCTTCCGTATTAGTGTCCAGATACTGGGGCATGAAGAAAGCTGCACAGGATGATACCTCTGCAAAGGATGCATCAAAAGCGTTGAAACAGACAGTCTGTCTGATGCTCCGACTCAATCTGCTTCTGGCATTTCTATTTGCCCTTGCCACACTTGTCATGCCGGGAATCATCATGAGAACCTACACGAATGATGAAAACATAATAAACCTCGGTGTTATTTATTTCAGATACTCAGTTCCTACTTATTTCTTTGTTGGTCTGTCACTTGTAATAACCATAGTTCTCAGAAGTGTCGGCCAGGTTCTATATCCCCTTATTGTTTCTATTGTTGCATTTTCTGTTAATCTTACTATGAATTATATCCTTATATTCGGTAAACTGGGAGCACCGAAAATGGGAGTTGCCGGCGCAGCGCTGGGAACATTAATTGCACGAATAGTCGAATTCACATTGATTGTCGGTTATCTTATGCTGATTGATAAGAAGATTGGCTTTAAATTAAAGGATATGCTGCTTAATACCCGTTCTCTTCTCAGAGAATATATACGAATAAGTATCCCTGTTCTGGTCAGCGATGGCATTCTGGCTCTTGGTACTAATTCCGTAGCAATGGTAATTGGACACCTTGGAGAAACCTTTGTAGCAGCAAATGCTATAACAAGCGTAACTCAGCAGCTTAGTACCGTCGTTATTTCAGGTGTCAGTCAGGCCGGTGCAATAGTTACCGGTATCACTCTTGGCGAAGGTGACAGGCAGAAGACAATGTCCCAGGGTTATCGATTCTTCGGGCTTGGACTGTTTCTCGGGCTGCTCTCCGCTACATTTATATTTATTTTCAGTGATCCGATCATCGGATTCTATGGAAATGTAAGCCCGGAAACAGCTGAAACAGCGAAGCAGCTTATGAATGCAATCTGTCTGATCATTGTATTTCAGGGTACTAATAGTATAATGACCAAAGGAGTACTCAGAGGTGGTGGTGATACCAAAATGCTGATGCTCACAGATAATATATTTCTCTGGGTACTAGCAATACCATTGGGAATACTTGCAGGTTTCTATTTCCATCTATCCCCCTTCTGGATATATGTATGTCTAAAATCAGATCAGATTGTAAAAACCTTATGGGCTTATCACAGACTTAGAAGTAAGAAATGGATTAAGAAAATATCCACCGGAACCAAATAACATATATAAGGAGCAGTAAAATGTCATTAAGAGATTCATTAAGAAAACAAAGCATCACCAGAGAAGAACAAATCGAAATAAGCGATTATATAGACTACGAAGCTGTAAAAACTAAGGTTCTTAACGGACTCAGCAAGGGCTTTAAAACTAAAATTGCAGAAAAAGATTATAAACAGACTTTTCATTACCTTGGGACTGTATCCAAGTTTCATTATAACGCTGATACTGAGCTGAATTTCGTTTACACAGATACAAATAATAATATTTCCGGCGATAGGAACTATTCTGACGACAGTCTCTCTATTAATACCATGGAAGATCTGTCAGCACTCCTGATGAAATTGTCATATGATCTGAAAAGTGAATTTGACGAGATATATTATCAGCTGAGAGAAAAATATTATGACATTGAAGATATTCCTGCTCTTGTAAAAGATACAAAAAAGACCGGCAATACTTTTACAATAAAAGTATTTGCCAATCTTTTCTGTAATAGAAACGGTGTGGTTAAATAACCTGAATT
>CACZPG010000269.1 GCA_902782965.1 uncultured Lachnospiraceae bacterium | reverse complement strand
TGAATGTCCGGAGATTTACATGAATTTCCGGCTTTTCTTTTTTTGAACATAATGATAGTATTTTTGTTGCGTGGTTATATCGTTCTATTGTATGTTTATTAATATTGAACATGTGTGCTTCGCATATTCTAAATGGATGGTTTTTGATTATTGATAATGCTGATGAGGAGAAAAAGATGAGGAAAAGACTGATAGTTTTGTTGGCGGTAATGATGGTGGTTTCATTTGCGTTTTCTGTCGTTCCATCTGATACAGTTAAAGCGAATGGTGTCAAACAATACGATGTTTGGGTGAATGGGGTTCGGATTGATGATGAAAATAAAGATGATCTGAGCTTTCTGTTTGGGTATACCGGCAGAGCTTCCTATGATCCGGAGACCAGAACTTTAAACCTATGTACGTATAGAGGCTTTAATAATATTAAATATCATACGTATAAATTAAAGAAAATTTCAATCTGTTCACTTGAGAAGTCTCTGACAATACAGGGAGCATGTGATATCAATACTAGTGCGGATATTGGGGTATATTGTGAGGGGGATGTAATACTTGAAGGAGCTATAAATATTACTGCGAATCAGTGTGCGGTTTATTCTGGTGGTAATACTACAATTATAAATGGAACCATGAACTTTAAAGCCGGTAAATGGGGACTTTATAGTGAATTACGGACTAATCTCTTAAATGGCAAAATAAGTGTTAAAACAATGAGTGCAGACTATGAATATGCTGTTTTTGCAAAATACGGAATAAAAACTGATCATCTTATAAATGGATCAAATGGTGAAGACCCGAAACTTATAAATGAAGATGATGGAATTGAGAATAATGAACAGTATTTCGTGGATGTAAATACAGAGAAACCGGTCAGGGCGGTGGATATATCCGGTGATGGAGAATCTTACTTTTATTTTGGCGATTATATTGTGGATTCATTAAACAGATATAATATTCCGGGAACTGATGATGGTGTAGCTTCCTATGATCCGAAAACGGAAACTCTTGATTTCTGTGATGTGGTAATTGATGATAACAATACAGAGGGAGCATATATCAGTTATTTGCCTTATCAATATTTAAATGTTACCGGAAATGCGGAGGTTTACCTATGGTCGGCCGATGAATTTATAATGACACATAGCAGACCTAATGCAAACATTAATATAGATGCTGACTTAAATATCAATTTTAATGCTGAAAACACTTCCTATAAAGCCGTCGGTATATATTCTTCCGGAGGAATTAATCTTAACGGTGGTTCTTTGGATATAGATGTTTTTATTAATGCAGATAATGTTCCGCCAGCCGGTACTGATTATTATATTCGTGGAGTATAGTGTCAGGAAGGTAAATTCAAATTAAATTCAGGAGAATTCCATTTCTATATTAATAAAGAACTTGATAGAGGATATCAGGTTGTTGAAGCCAAAAAAGGCCTGGAGCTGGCTAAGGGAATGCTTATCTTAAGCCCTGAGAAAGGAATATATGATAATGAAAAGGGCGATATTGTTGATAAAAATGGAAACAGGGTCTTCTATGTAGATATACATATAGAGGACTATAAACTGACAATCGGAACGTGTCAGGTGACCTCTGCGAATATGGATAATATCCCTGCTTTTCCGACGGGACAGGGCTCGGCTTCATATGATCCTGAAACCAAGACTCTGAAGCTTTCCGGAGTAAAAGGAATAATTAAAGATGAAAATACTGATAAGGGTATTTATTCAAAGGGTTCTTTGATAATTGAGGGGGATATGGATCTGAATGACACCAATCTTGGTACCGGTATTTTCTGTGATGGAGATCTCACTATCAAAGGTAATCTCAGAATAAAAACAGCTGAATTCGCCTTGATATGTGCAGGAAAACTTCTGATCGATAATAAAATATATCTGGAGTCTGAAAAAGCTCTTGGAGCAGGAGAACTTAATATAGGTGATGATTACCGGATGATCAATCCCGAAGATGGCAAGATAGTTTACTATTATGTTGCAGATAAAAACGGTAATACTGCTAAGGTAGTAGAAATTGATCTGAAGAGTAATCAGCAGACTGAGAATCCTCAGCCGGGAAATCAGCAGACTGAGAATCCTCAGCCTGAAGTAGCTCCGACAAGTACACCGGTTGAAAAAACAACTGACAAGGATGGATTGACGGTAGAAGAGATAGAACAGAAGATTACAAATCTTCCTGATGATAATGATCCTTCAGAAAGTACTTTCTCTGTTTTGCAGTCCAAAGCTTCGAAGGTTACAAAAAACAGTATTAAACTTTCATGGAAAAAAGTTCCTTCGGCAAAGGGATTTATAATCTATGGTAATAAATGCGGTGATAAGAATAAATATAAGAAATTAGCTGATGTAACCAAGACGAATTATACTCAGAAGAAGCTGAAGAAGGGCACGTATTATAAGTATCTTGTAGTTGCATATGATAATGCAGGAAAGGTTATATCGGTTTCTAAATCCGTTCATGCAGCTACTCTTGGAGGTAAGGTAGGCAATGCCGGCTCAATTACCACAAAGGCTAAGAAGGATAAGGTCAGTATCAAAGTTAATAAGACCTTCAAACTTAAAGCAAAAGAGAAGCAGGCTGTTAAAAAGCTTAAGGTGAAGAAACACCGTGCTGTCATGTATGAAAGCAGTAATGAAGCCGTTGCTGTTGTAAATAATAAGGGAGAGATAAAAGGTATATCCAAAGGTAAATGTGATATATATGTATATTCTCAAAATGGCATTATGAAAAAAATAAAAGTAACTGTAAAATAATCCGATTCGGATTTTTACATCAATAAGATAAAAAAAGAAGAAAATTATTATAATTTTTGTATTCATTTATCTGTAATTCTGTGTTATAATTTCATGCAGTCACGGACTCTAGGGGATTTTGGGTTTAATCCTCATATTTTTCTTAGTTTCCGAAAATTAATATTAATTTTTTTAGGAGGTCTAACAAAATGGCAAACAAATGGGTATACACCTTCAAAGAAGGTAATATGTCTATGCGTAACTTGCTTGGTGGTAAGGGTGCAAACCTTGCAG
>CACZPG010000268.1 GCA_902782965.1 uncultured Lachnospiraceae bacterium | reverse complement strand
TTTTGACATTATGTGGGATAATGAGGTAATGAATCAATGCCAAAAAGGATACTAACTGATGTACCTGATAAATATCAGCAGCCGGATGAGAATCTGGGAGACAGAGTTGTACGTAATACGCGAGAACTCGTGTCATATAATTCCAGTTCACATATAAGAATATGGTATAACAATCAGCCCGAAGGCTATGCCCTTCATTCTCATGATGCTTTTGAAGTATTTATCTGTATACAGAACAATTATGAGATTCATGCAAACAATATAGAATATATTCTTCAGGAAGGTGATATTCTGATCATTCCTCCGGGAATGCTTCATGAATATATTAACGACAAACGGGGTGTACGTTTCATTTACCTTATCGAAATGAAACAATTCTTCAAATCCCGAGACTATAAAGCTATTGAAGCATTATTCTTCAATGCTTTTCTGATCAATCAGAAAACCTGTCCTGATATATATTCCAGAGTATACCAGTTATTCATGGATATGAATTCTGTATATTTTACAAATGCAAACTTCTGGGAAACTATTATATATGATAAAATGTATCAGGTATTTATAGAAATATACAAGCACTCTGAGAATTCAGTCAAATCTGAAGAATCTCAGAACACTTCTCAGTCAATCACAAGGATAAATGCACTGCTCAGATATCTGGATATAAATTATGCAGAAGATATATCTACTGAACAGGCAGCGAATTATACCGGTTTTTCAAAATATCATTTCATCAGAATATTTAAACTTCAGACCGGATATACATTCCATGATTATCTTACACTAAAAAGAATTAAGATGGCGGAGAAACTGCTGTCAACTGATACACCAATTACTGAAATTGCTTTCCAGACAGGTTTCAATACTCTTCCATCCTTCTGCAGAACTTTTAAGAAATATACTAATTATTCACCAAGCGATTACAAGAAAGTAATCCAGAATAACTCAAGCACAAATCATACAAATCTTTAGTTAATGCAAATAATTACATGATTCTATTCAATAAATTAGTTCTTTTATTCATACAACGAACTACATAAGTTTACAAACAGAAAGACCATCCGAAATTCGGATGGCCTTTTTAATACCTTCACTAATAACCTTCACTAATAATAATAGTTTTAACCTTCACTATAAATATTTCAACCTTCACTATTAGAATAAATTAACCTTCACTTTAATTTATTTATACACTATAGTTTTTAAACCATTATTATTACTTAATGATACGGCGACCACCGAGAGCTACACCGGCAATAATGTATTTTGAAAGAATCAAGTACATTATGATAAGTGGTAGAACCGTAAGTGTAAGTCCCATATAAACTGAACCATATTCTGTCTTATAGATATCACCTCTCAGAAGAGATACCATGATTGGCATAGTATATTTCTCCTTATTTGTAAGAAGAACCAGAGGTGTGAACAGGTTGTTCCAACTACTAACGAAACAGAAAATAGCCTGGGTTGCAATAGCCGGCTTCATGATAGGAAGCACGATACCATTGAATATCCTGAACTCGCCAGCTCCGTCAATTCGTGCGGCTTGAACTATCTCCATCGACAAAGTAGGGTACAGATACTGCCTCATAAAGAACACTGTTGCAGGAGCTGCAATAGCAGGAAGTATAAGCATTGATAAATGATTGGTCATTCCAATTTTATAAACCATCTTATAAAATCCAATCATCGTAACCTGTGCAGGAATCATCATAACTCCTACTACAAAGCTGAAGAATGCATTTCTTAACTTCCACTCATATGCTACAAGTGCATAAGCAGTGAGCGATGAGAAGTAAACTGTAAGGAGGGTTGAACCTACTGAAATAATGAGAGAGTTCATAAGTCCCACCAGTGGATTAAATGATTTACCAGTCAGAATCTGGAAGTTCTGAACCATGTTTGAAGATGGTATTAGTGATAAGGCATGCTGCTGTATCTGAGTTGTGGATCTGGTTGAGTTAACAATCATGATCCAGAACGGTAATACACTTAATGCCGAAAGGAAGATACATACAATATGTATAACAACCTTCATTCCATTGTGACTCTTGGGTGCCATGGTAGCAACGTCATATGACTTAGTAGCTGATTCTCCTGCCATTACTTAGCACCCCCTTTCTTAGCCTTCTTAAGTGCTTTAACATCAGCAGTTCCATATCCATCTCCATCTTTCTCTCTAAGAAGATAGAAAAGGATAGCTGAACAGATCATGATAATAACAAACATGATCATACTTGCTGCAGCTGCTCTATTGTACATAAAGCTTCCACTAAAGGCCTGATTGTAGATGAACACACTTGTTGTGGTTGTAGCATTATCCGGACCACCAAGATTGAACAGCTTAGGAATATCGAACATGTTAAGACCACCGATAAGTGATGTAACAAGTGTGAAAAGAAGAATTGTCTTTATATTCGGAAGTGTAATCTGGAAGAATATCTGTACCTTGTTTGCACCATCTACTTCTGCAGCATCAAATATTTCCGGATTGATTCCCAGAACACCGGATATAAGTATAAGCATTGTATAACCATACCACATCCAGAACTGAATAAATGCTACTATTCCTCTCGTGATTCCTTTACTTATCAAAAAGTTCTTAGCTTCCTTCAAAATTCCTACACTAACAAGAATGTCATTTACAGGACTTGTAGGATAAGCAAACATAGCGTTAAAAAGAATAGCTATAGTTGCTGCAGTAATGATATTAGGCATGTACAACAATACCTTATATATACCCTGACCCTTAATATTCCATCTTCTGTCTGTAAACCAGGCTGTAAGAAGAAGTGCAAGAAGTATCTGAGGAACAAAGTTTACTACCCAGATAAGTATTGTATTCTTTAAAGCACCCTGGAAAGTAGGAGCTGAAAGCACCTGCTGGAAGTTCTGGAAAGGATTATCCAGAATATGAACTTCTTTAGGAGCAGCACCCTGAAGATCCGTAAATCCTATAAAAATCGTATAGCAGATAGGATATAACTGGAATAAAAGGTAGGCAATAACGAAGGGAAGACTAAATATGTAACCGTATTTGGCATATCTGACTTCACCAGTCTTCTTCTTTTTCATATTGACCTCCGATTAAAAGCAACAAAATTTTATCAAAATGAAGTGTGCACACTTCAGTTAACTTATGACTAAGTTATAATCACCTTACGGCGCCCGGCCATAAGGCCAAGCACCGTATCAGTGTTTAAGTTATAATTACTCTACAGTAACAGCAAGGTTATCAGCTACATTCTGCTTGAATGCTGCGATAGCATCTTCCTTGCTCTTCTCGCCTGCTGAATACTGACGAGCCTGATCTCTCCAGTAACCGTTGATTGTCTCATCGTACTGTGTAAGGTTCTTACCATTTGCATAAGAGTTTGCCTCACCGAATACATCGAACATGTTCTGTCCGCCGAGGAAGTCAAGTGTTCCGTCTGACATATCCATAACTGTTGCTGAAGCTACACAG
>CACZPG010000267.1 GCA_902782965.1 uncultured Lachnospiraceae bacterium | reverse complement strand
ATTCTTATTCTTCATAACTATTCTCCATAAATAACTTCAAATAAATACTCTTAACTACTTCAAAAGGTGAAACCGGAAAACATACCGGTTTCACCTCTATAGTAATATAACATTAATATAGCTTAAATATTATTAGTACTTAAGAATTGCTCTCTTAGATACAACCTCATATCTTACGGTTCCATCAGGAAGAGTAACACCATAAGTATCTGTATATACATTCTTAGCACTGTATAAATATGCAGAACCGGTTATAACACCAAGTATCTGACCAGCTCCGTCATAACAAATTACATCTGAAGCAATATAAATGCTACCTTTTCCTGAGTAGTTGCTGTTTGCACTAAACTTAAGCTTTGTGCCATATGTGCTAGGTTCTTCTGTCCATGACATATTAACCTTTGATGCATAATTCTTATATTTATAATCAAGACTTCTGCTCCACTCAAGAACCTTTACCTGAGTCTTTGTAAAATCAATGCCTGCATCATAGCAGTATACATCTTCATAACCTGTCTGACCCTTACCGATGTAATCAACGTATCTTGTACTCTGATTAATTGGGTTTCCAGCTGCATCACAGAATGTAACCTGAAGAGATACACTGCTGATAAATGGAGCAGTTGTATTCTTTACACTTATCATAACACCCTCTTTGATAGGAGTTGTTGTAACGCTGAAAGGCTTCTTCTTAACAGTTACTGTATATGTAATAGTTCCTCTTTTGTTCTTCATTGTTACAACTGCTTTTCCAGGTTTCTTAGCAGTTAATATAGCATCTCCGCTCTTCTTCTTTACAGCGCAGACCTTCTTCTTGTTAGAACTAACTTTGTTAATACTTCCACCGATTGCCCAAACCTTAAGGACTTCACCAACATAAAGTGTAACGCTCTTCTTGCTTGAAGCAGCTTCAGCAGGTACACTTACTGAACAAATAGATACTACCATCAGTAATGATAATACCAAAGCTAACAATGACTTCTTTGTAATCTTCATTTTAAATCTCCTTAGATATAATTAAAATTTTGCGACATTATAATAATACTACCTTTTGTCCTTATCGTTAAGTGTTAATAATTGACAAACTTATTTATGCACTTTTAATAATTAAGTAAATATTATACAATTCATTACTCAAATCGCAGCAGTTATTTCTTTTTCTTAGAAACAGGCTTACCATAACCTTTGATCTGATATGTATAAATGATATCAGATGAATAATTCTTTCCACCTGCACTCTTCTCTGCCACAACATATACATAATAGGTTTTTGAAGAGCTGAATGCCGCGCCATTCAGAGTTTTAATGGTCATACCCTTCTTCTTTCCGTTTACAGTACCAGCTTTCTTATAGTCTCCGTTCTTTGTAGAAACATATACAGAGTAGCTGTCTACTTTGGAAATCTTCTGCCAGTTAACCTTCAGCTTACCACCAGACACCGAAGCAGAAGTTACAGTTGGCTGAGAAAAGACATAAATCTTATCAGACCATGGGGTTACGGAAGTCGGACAGGTACTGCTGTTCATGTCCGGTGTATGAATGGCTCTTACCTTAACGCAGTATATCTTCTTATTATTAACATTATGCATGTAGTCATTGGTGAAGACATTTGAGTCATCATCAATTATCTTCTTCCCCGAAGAATCCATCAGCATAACTTCATATTTGATGTCACCATAGACAGAAGCAGGTTTATCCCAGGTCAATTCAACCTTGTTTATATTCTTCCACCATCTCTGAAGCCTCAAGCCCTTCACGCCGGTAAGTCTGGTACAGGCACCGTCATTGTATTCCGAATTATATGCTGCAGAACTTGTGCCGTAATTCAGACACACACAATACATTGCATTATTCTCAAGTCCGGTAATCTTATAAGACATTGTTCCGGCAGGAATCACTCTGGATTTCGAATCTGCCATAGCTTTTGCAGCTGCACGTCCATTATCCTTATCTGTAATCTTCGCAAATCCAATGGAATAATCCGTCACTGTTTCATTTGTCCAGGAAACAGTAATCGTCTTATCGCCTTCATCCGTCTGAATGACCTTTGCATCTGATTTAAATGTACTTAATGAACAGAACAAAGCAAATACAGCCAATGAAGATATTATTTTTATTAAATTTTTAATCCCTCTGATATTATTCATACTAATACTCTTATTAAGCCTGATCTGAAATCTATTATTTATTCATCATGTACTCATCCATTGCAGCAGCAGCCTTCTTTCCTGCACCCATGGCAAGGATAACAGTAGCAGCTCCTGTAACAGCATCACCACCTGCGAATACACCTTCACGACTGGTAGCGCCGCTTTCATCTGCTACAAGACAACCTCTCTTGTTTGTATCAAGGCCTTCTGTAGTACTCTTGATAAGAGGATTTGGAGATGTACCGATTGAAACTATGAAGCAGTCAGCTTCTATCTCATTAATCTTGCCTTCGATAGGAACAGGACTTCTTCTACCGGATTCATCAGGTTCTGAAAGTTCCATCTCCTGACAACGGATAGCCTTAACTCTTCCCTCTTCACCTACAACCTCTATAGGATTATTGAGAAGCTTGAAGATAATACCTTCCTCAATTGCATGCTCAACTTCTTCCTTTCTTGCAGGAAGCTCTTCCATGGAACGTCTGTAAACTATTGTTACTTCTGCTCCAAGACGCTTAGCTGAACGGGCAGCATCCATTGCAACATTTCCACCACCTACAATAACAGCCTTCTTAGGATGCTCGATCGGTGTTGATGAACCATCCTTAAATGCTTTCATAAGGTTGATTCTTGTGAGGAATTCGTTGGCAGAATATACTCCGTTAAGATTCTCTCCCGGAATATTCATGAATCTTGGAAGACCGGCACCTGAACCGATGAATACAGACTCATATCCGAACTCATCAAAAAGCTCATCAACGGTAATGGACTTTCCGATAACTACATTTGTCTCTATCTTTACACCGAGAGCCTTCAGACCATCTACTTCCTTCTGAACGATAGCCTTTGGAAGTCTGAACTCAGGAATTCCGTATGCCAGAACTCCTCCCGGAGTATGAAGTGCTTCATAAATAGTTACATCATATCCCTTCTTTGCAAGGTCAGATGCACAAGCAAGTCCTGAAGGACCGCAGCCTATAACGGCTGCCTTATGACCGTTTGACTCCGGCTTAGCAGGAGCTTCTGTCACATTCTGATTGTGCCAGTCAGCTACAAATCTCTCAAGACGTCCAATTCCTACAGGTTCACCTTTGATGCCTCTTACACACTTAGACTCACACTGTCTCTCCTGAGGACACACTCTTCCGCAGACTGCAGGAAGTGAACTTGAACGATTAATTACCTGATATGCACCCTCGAAATCCTTTTCAACTATCTTCTGAATAAATTCAGGAATTGATATCTGAACTGGACAACCATCCATACATGGATGTTTTGGACAGTTAAGGCATCTTGCTGCCTCGTCAAGAGCCTGCTCCTCAGTATATCCAAGAGCAACCTCTTCAAAATTCTTATTTCTTACGTTAGGATCCTGTGAAGGCATAGGATTCTTATCCATTCTCATATTCGGCATTTCACTATACCTCCTTTAATTATTTCCGGCTGTTTTGCCGGCTGCTATCATATTGCAGGCTTCTTCTCTTGCTTTAAGCTCGAACGGTTTATAGATACCGCCTCTTGCCATTGCCTCGTCAAAGTCCACCTCAAATCCATCAAAGTCAGGTCCGTCTACACAGGCAAATTTGGTCTGGCCGCCTACTGTAAGACGACAGCATCCACACATTCCTGTTCCATCAACCATGATAGGATTCATACTTACTACTGTTTTTACATTATATTTCTTCGTAGTTAAAACTACGAACTTCATCATGATCAGCGGTCCGATAGCTATTACTTCATCGAACTCTTCGCCATTCTTAATAAGCTCTTCAAGTGGAGCTGTAACTACACCTTTCTCTCCTGCAGAACCATCATCTGTCATGAGGATATAGTTACTGGATGCAGCCTTGAATTCCTCTTCAAGGATAATAAGATCCTTATTTCTGAATCCTACTATTGAAGTAACTTCACATCCGATATCGTGAAGTTTCTTTGCAACAGGATATGCGATAGCACAACCAACGCCTCCTCCTACTACTGCAACCTTCTTAAGTCCTTCAACCTCAGTTGCATTTCCAAGAGGACCAACAAAGTCGTGAATATATTCTCCTACATTCAGAGAATTCAGTATCTCGGTTCCTGCTCCAACTATCTGGAATATGATAGTTACTGTTCCCTTCTCACGGTCATATCCTGCGATAGTCAGGGGGATTCTCTCGCCGTCTTCAGTTGCTCTGAAGATGATGAACTGTCCCGGCTCTGCCTTACGGGCAACAAGGGGAGCTTCAACCTCCATAAGAGTAACTGTAGGATTAAGAGATTCTTTTCTTACAATCTTATACATTTTCCTTCTCCTTATTATCCTTTCTGATTTAAGTGCGTCATAAAAAGTGCCGGAATGATAACTCGCCTAATTTCCGGCTTCAAAGTAACAAACCATCTCGGGTATAGGTATTACACCGGAGATGGCGTGAGCGGAGTCGGCGGGATTCGAACCCGCGTGCCCCGGAGGGCAAACGCATTTCGAGTGCGCCCCGTTATGACCACTTCGATACGACT
>CACZPG010000266.1 GCA_902782965.1 uncultured Lachnospiraceae bacterium | reverse complement strand
GTGCTATTCAGGAAAACAGGCAAGTTATTGGGTGTAGTTATTTAGAAATCGCTATACTAGATAGTTTCCTGCGGCAACACGCGCCTCGCGCGGAGAGTGTCGCAAGCGACACTCTTTGTTCTAATTCAATAATATTCGGAGATTCCTGCATTCGAGATTGGGGATGTATACCCCCGGGGTTCCAGCAGAGGGGGAATGCAGCCATGTCTGAAGAAAAGCAAGGAATGGAGGATTACAAAATGGCAAAAAAATACTTTCAGGAAGAAATTGAAACAATGCCTGTTGAACAGCTGAAGGCTCTTCAGGAGGAGAAATTCCTCAAGCAGGTAAAATACGTATATGATAATAATGAATATTATCGTAATCTTATGGATGAGAAAGGTGTAAAACCTGAGGATATCACATGTATGGCGGATATCTCTAAACTGCCTTTCCTGACTAAGAATGATCTGAGAGAAGCATATCCTTATGGACTTCTCTGCAGACCGGTAAAGGACTGTGTTCGTATACATTCAACAAGTGGTACAACCGGACGAAGAGTAGTTGCTTTCTATACTCAGAATGATATTGATCTGTGGGCAGAGTGCTGTGCAAGAGCTATAGTAGCTGCCGGCGGTTCTAAGAAGGATGTGGTACAGGTAGCCTACGGTTATGGTCTGTTCACCGGTGGTGCCGGACTTCATGATGGATCTCACAAGGTTGGATGTCTTACAATACCAATGTCTTCAGGAAATACTGAGAGACAGATTCAGTTTATGAAGGATCTTAATTCAACAATTCTCTGTTGTACTCCTTCATATGCGGCTTATATCGGTGAGAAGCTTCACGATATGGGTATGTCAGCAGATGATATTAATCTCAAGGCCGGAATTTTCGGTGCTGAGCCATGGACAGAAGAGATGAGACACAGCATTGAGCAGTCTCTGGGAATAAAGGCATATGATATTTATGGTCTTACTGAAATAAGTGGTCCGGGAGTTTCATATGAATGTGAAGAGCAGTCCGGTATGCATATCAATGAAGATCATTTCTATGCAGAGGTTATTGATCCTGATACAGGAGAAGTTCTCCCTGAAGGAACAGAGGGAGAGCTGGTATTTACATCTCTTGACAAAGAAGCATTTCCACTTCTCAGATACAGAACCAGAGACCTGGTTATTCTGAAGAGAGAGAAATGCTCCTGCGGACGTACACACATCAAGATGTGTAAGCCTAAGGGACGTTCAGACGATATGATGATTATCCGTGGTGTAAATGTATTCCCGTCACAGATTGAGACAGTTCTTCTGAAACAGGGTTACACACCGAATTACCAGATCATGGTAGATCGTATAGGAAATGAAGATACTTTCGATATAAATGTTGAGCTTTCTGAAGAGCAGTTCAAGGCTATGAAAGAAGATGAAGATTTTGAGAAGGCAAGAAAGGCTCTTACCGGTGCTATGGTACAGATGCTTGGTATCAGACCTAAGATGCACCTGCTTCCACCTAAGTCTATTGTGAGAAGCGAAGGTAAAGCTGTCAGAGTAGTTGACAAGAGAAAACTTCACGATTAATATATTACTCCCCGGTCATAATATGGCCGGGGGGATAAATAACTATAAGTATAAAAAACTGTAAGGATTGATATATGAAGAATAAAACTAAATACATTTTAATATTTCTAGTTCTGCCGGTTACTCTTGTGCTGGTATTTTTTTTATCGATTCTTGCAGAGGATTACAAGAATTATAAGAACAAGGCAGAGAAAACCGAAGAAGCTACTACTGAGTCTGCAGAAGACAGAATAAATGCGATGCTTCTGGAGGAATATCAGAAGTCACAGTCTACCAGAGAATATGCTGTTGAAACTACGGAAGCACCTGAATTAAGACCTGATGATGAAGAATATGATGACATGATAGATGAAACGGATGCTGAAGATGTAACTGCTGATCTGGAGGATGATGATTCTCTTTCTGCTGAGGATGAGGCTATAATAACGGCTGCTGAGCAGGAAGCCAGATTAAACAATAGTGGTGTCAATTATGGCGGAATCAACATTGTATCAAGTATGAACCAGGTGGCAACCAATGGACAGTTCGTTCTGAATCTTACCGATGAGGAATTAAATGCTCCACATCCACTGCTTCTTCAGTATGATCCAAGATGGGCAGGTTATCCATATGGTACAGGTACTATGAAATCCTCAGCCTGTGGTCCTACCTGTTTCTCAATGGTTGTAACAGGACTTACTAACATCAGTAATGCGTCTCCGCCTATGATTGCAACCTACAGTATGAATCATAATTATTATGTAAGAGGAGTCGGGACCTCTCATCAGTTATTCCTGACAGGTGCAGCAGAATTCGGACTCTATTGTCAGGAAATATCCAATAATGAAATGGAAATGAAGGCTCATATCGATAATGGGGAAATGCTGGTGCTGAGTGTGCATTATGGTAATTTCACCCACTCGGGAGCAGGACATTTCATAGTTATCTATGGATATAATGCTAATGGATTCATGGTTAATGATCCCGGATCCTATGAGCGAAGCACCAAGTACTGGCCATATAAGGTAATATCAGGAGATATAAATAAGATCTATGCCCTTGGAAGAGCTTACTAATTCTGCTTAACCGGGGCTACTGTATGAATTAGAAGATAACTTATCAGAAGAAATGCTTAGCCGAGCGAAGAGAGTCTAAAACATCGCTATTAATATCAATTAAGGAAAATCATGAGAATATATCCATCCGGAAAACAGGCACAGCTTATAGATAAATACACCCAGGAAGTAATTGGAATTCCTGGGCTTGTTCTTATGGAGAAAGCGGCCGAAACGCTTGCGGATGAGATTGTCTCCGCCGTAATTTCGACAAACAATGATTCTTCCTGTGAAAGAATTAATCAGAAGCTTTATGGCTTCAGAAAAGACAGAGACAGAATTCTTGCGATTGTTGAGAGTGGGAATAACGGCGGCGATGCGGTTGCTGCAGCACGTATACTGAAAACACAGGGGTATGACACATATATCTATGAGATAAACGGCATCAGTTCGAAGTCTGATTCGTATATGAAACAGATTGAAATAGCCCGAAATACAGGTGTGAAATTTATCGATTTATCCGACGCGTTGGAGGAAGATAATAAAAACATTCCGGAGACGGAGAGAAATCTTCCGGAAGTTTCAATTAAGGATTTCAGAATAATAATAGACGGAATCTTTGGAGTAGGACTCAGCAGAGACCTGAAAGGAATACATGAGAAGGTTGTCGGAATAATTAATGAGGCATCCGATGAAAGTGATATATTTGTAGTCGGTACCGATATTCCAAGTGGTATCAGCAGTACGTCGGGACATATTCTGGGAGCGGCTGTCAAATGCGACCTGACAGTTACATTTCAATATATAAAATATGGAATGCTCATCGATGAAGGAAGAACATTCAGTGGAAAAATAACCTGCAGAGATATCGGACTCTATAAAGCCGGAACGCTTGAAGCTATGAGACAGGTGCTGAGTTATTATTATGCTGATGTTGATGGTGATGATTCGCAGCAAAATGTTAAAGCTGGTGCGAATAATGAATTGACAGCAGAGAAGATAGTTTATGAATTTGATGATGAGGATGTGAATTCTAGGATTCCACCACGAAATGATGATTCCAATAAAGGAACCTATGGAAAGGTGCTTATACTTGCGGGTTCCAAAGATGTATACGGAGCACTGTATCTTTCAGCTGAGGCTTGTTACAGAACAGGAGTCGGTCTGGTTAAGGTGGTTACGGATATAAGGAACAGAGATGTTCTTGCTGATAAGCTTCCTGAAGCGATGATGCTGACCTACGACTCAGCGGACGCTATAAAATTGAACGATTATAAATCAGCAATTAAATGGGCTGATGTGATTCTTGCAGGTCCGGGACTTGGAACGGCAGAGATATCGAAGAAACTGCTTCAGATATTGATAGATGAATGTAAGTCGGGACAGCAGATAATTCTTGATGCCGATGCTCTTAATATAATAGCTCAGGAGGATGCGGGGAAAACTTTGAAGAAGCTTACCTCGAAGCTGGGGTATGAACAGGTAATCATCACTCCTCATATTATGGAGATGCTAAGACTGAGAGAGAGTCTGACGGATATTTCATCATTAGATGCAGAAATGATGAAGGCCGGGTATGACAGTGAATATAAGAAAACCTCTTATATTAAAGCGCGCGCACCGGAGATGGCGAAGCTTTTCTCAGATATATACGGAGTCGTATGCATTCTTAAGGATGCGAGAACTACCGTGTCCTGTACAGGATATCTGTC
Organism: uncultured Lachnospiraceae bacterium; assembly: GCA_902782965.1. GTDB lineage: Bacteria > Bacillota > Clostridia > Lachnospirales > Lachnospiraceae > Eubacterium_Q. The sequence goes on along the minus strand of CACZPG010000266.1, from coordinate 1,232 downwards.
AGATAAGAAGGAATATCCTGTATACCTTAATACCACCGGGAATAACGGAATGTCTACAGGTGGTTCGGGAGATGTGCTGGCGGGGATTATAGCCGGACTTCTCGCACAGAATAGGGATGAAAGACTGACAAACTACGAAACCTCCTGTCTGGCTGTAAGTATTCATGGCAGAGCCGGGGATATTGCCGGAAGCAGGAAGGGAGAATATAGTCTGATAGCCGGAGACATAATCGATGGCTTACCGGAGATTCTTAAAAAATGACACCACTGACAAGCGGTGTCATTTTTGGTCAATGGGTTTGACAGAATTATGTCTTTTATAGTAAAATTTTTATATATTTTTATAGTTTTCATTATGATGATTGTGAAAATTAAACAAAATAAAACTATATAAAATTATGGGAAGAAGTTTATGTTTTAGAGAGGAGGATAATGATGAAAGTAGTGAGGAAACAGAGCTGGGCACTCGTGCTGGCTATTGCTATGGTGCTCAGTTTATTTACAGGAATCAAAGCCAGCGCAATCTCACTGGATGCTGGGTTATTTATTACATATGCATTCTGGAATGATGATAAAGATCAACTTGATTTTGATGAAGAATCGGAGGTTAAGGATGAATATGGTGTAGAAGTGAGGGCATATCTGCCATATTATCTGTGTACAAACAAAAGTGATCCTAAGAATTCAGCTTTTGATGATTTTGATAATTTAATGCTTTTCGAGGTGGAGGGCAGTACTTCTACACGGATTGATGATATTCGAGATTATATTGAACCTGCAGAAGATAAGGGGTTTTATTATTTCCATTTTGGAAATCTGGGACATTACCGTCTTGTGTATAGTGGGAGTATTGATCTGGATATAAAGCTTCCGGACCTTGGAGTATATAATTCTGCGACAGAGTTTAATACTGAAACATTTGAGGGTTCAGCTAACGGAATTAATTATGATTCTGAAAAAGATAACACATTCTATGTCCATGCATTATCAACAAATGAAGCTGAATGGATACTGGATGCTCAAATAAATGATTTTTATGCGGTCGATGAATATCAGGGCCGTGAATACACCCTTGAAGAATTGAATTTTAAGCCGATTGATCATACAACCTTTGAAATGACAATCCCTAAGGATACCACCAAGTGGTTCAAGCTTATTACTAAATTTGAAAGAAACGTTGTGGATTCTGAAGAAACTGAGAAATGGGATGATTACAGTATACAATTCTATCC
>CACZPG010000265.1 GCA_902782965.1 uncultured Lachnospiraceae bacterium | reverse complement strand
ACTGCCTGACATTATATCTGATAAATATGATGTATTCTATCATTTCGGATGGGACGGTACTTTCGGTAATACACGAAATAATATGCAGGGACAGCTGAATAATATTCAGTATACTCTGGATGCGGTAGAATGCGCCGGGAAGATGGGATGTAATACATTTATCGGAGCAGGTTCACAGGCGGAATATGGTCGTGTAGAAGGGAGTCTTACTCCTGAGACCCCGGCTTTTCCTGAAAACGGATATGGAATTGCTAAGCTATGTGCAGGTCAGATGAGTCGAATCCTGTGTTCACAGAAGGGACTTCGACATATTTGGACAAGAATACTAAGTGTATATGGCCCTTATGATGGTGAGAATACAATGATAATGTATGCAATCAGATCACTACTTAATGGTGAAGTTCCTGAATTTACGAAGGGGGAACAGTTGTGGGATTATCTGTATTCTGAAGATGCCGGTAGAGCAATGTTCCTTCTTGGAGAGAAAGGAAAATCCGGCAAGACCTATTGTATTGGTGGAGGAAGTGCCCTGCAGCTTTCAGAGTATATGCTGAAGCTGAGAGATGCCATTGATCCGAATCTTCAGCTTGGTCTTGGCAGAAGGGAATATGCGCCGAATCAGGTAATGCATTTGGTTGCCGATATAAGCGAGCTTCAGGCAGACACTGGATTTGTGGTTGAAAATGATTTTGATAAAGGTATCAGAAAGACTATTGACTGGTACAGAGGTTACTTAAAATGAAAAAATTAAGTGTAATGATCCCTTGCTATAATGAAGAGGAAAATGTAAGAGAAATATCAGAAGCTGTTATAAAGATAATCAGTGATGAGTTACCTGATTATGATTATGAGCTTCTGTTTATTGATAATTGTTCTCAGGATAAAACCCGTGAGTATCTGAGACAGATGTGTGCTAAAAACAAGAAGATAAAAGCAATTTTTAATGCAAAGAACTTCGGACAGTTTAATTCTCCTTATCATGCAATGCTGCAGACAACAGGTGATTGTACTGTAACTATGTGTTGTGATTTTCAGGACCCGGTTGAAATGATTCCTAAAATGGTTAAAGAATGGGAGAATGGTGCCAAGATAGTATGTGCCATTAAGGAGACCAGCAGAGAGAATAAGATAATGAGATTTCTCAGAACCTGCTATTATAAAACCATCAAGAAAATGTCTGATGTTGAACAGATAGAACATTTTACTGGATTTGGATTATATGATAAGAGTTTTATAGATGTACTTCGTGATCTTGGAGATCCGACTCCGTTCTTAAGAGGGATTGTTGCAGAACTGGGATATAAAAGAGTTGATATTCCGTATGAACAACAGAAGAGACGAGCCGGAAAGACTCATAATAACTGGTTTACTCTTTATGATGCAGCAATGCTTTCATTTACTTCCTACACCAAGGTGGGATTGAGAATAGCTACTATAATTGGATTCATTCTTTCGGCACTTAGTATTCTGATGGCATTTATATATCTGATCATGAAACTTATTTATTGGGATAGATTTGCGGCAGGTATGATTCCTGTTCTGCTGGCGGTGTTAATACTCGGCTCGATGCAGCTTTTCTTTATAGGATTCCTTGGAGAATATGTGCTTAGCATTAATAAGAGAGTAATGAATCGACCACTGGTTGTTGAAGAAGAACGTATTAATTTTGATGATTAGATTTAAGGATTGTTATTGTGGAAAAAGTTAAAAGCATTTTAAAGAATAAAAAGTTTTATGAAGTAGCATTTGTGTCAACTGTTTTGGTATCATTTCTGATTTGGATCACCCGACTATTTATTGGAGGAGCAGAATCCAGTCAGTGGAAACTGTTTTTTGATGGAGTTACGGATTTTCTTGCGGATACGTTAAATGTAATCGGCTATTCCGGAGAAAGAGATGTATATAATAATACATATTTTCCTGGATTGGGTGGCAAGGCTTACCCTCCGCTTACTTATTTTGTTACATATTTATTATCCAGATTAGTGGATATGCAACCATACTATGATTATCAGCTGTTTAAGGGATTGTATATTGAACCTAAATTATTAATAATTTTGATTATTGGATTTGCTATTTCATTAATCGTTTTGTTTGAAACAGTAAGAGAAGTAAAAGATGGTAATAAACTCACAAAACTACTGATCGCTTTAGCAGTTGTTCTTTCACAACCTGTTTTATTCTCTATTGAAAGAGGTAATTCAATCATTATCACAAGCTGTTTTGTGTTGTTTTATTTGTTTAATTATGATAGCGAGAATAAGTATCTGAAAGAACTGGCTTTGGTATCCTTAGCCATAGCTACAGCCTTAAAAATGACTCCTGTTTTTTTAGGAGTATTACTTCTTTACAATAAACAATGGAAAGATGCATTAAGAACTGTAATATATGGAGCGATTTTCTTTTTTGTTCCGTTCCTATTCTTCAAGGGTGGGTTTGGTAATGTTCCGCTTTTAGTAAGAAATACTATGCTTCATCTTAAGCTTTATGAGAGCTGGAATGGATGTACTTTATATGCATGTTTAATTCAATATGGTTTGCCATATTCTGATGAATGCGAAATGATAGTATCTTCTATAACTAACCTGATATGTATTTTGCTCTTATGTGCAGGCTTTGTTATAAAGAATAAAAGAATCATAGCGCTTAATCTTTTAATGATAATAATCATTATGCCATCACATTCAGAGTATTATAATGTTTTGTATTTATTACCTGCAATTATCATGTTTTTAAATGATGATGATAAGAAAATTTTGGATATTATTGAGCTGCTGGCATACCTTTCTATTATGATGGTGTTCTATTCACAGCATGATATGTTCTGGAATTATCATTTGGCGATAATGGTACTTGTTATTATTTGTATCATCAGAACGACAAAGGAAGTGAAAGGCTATCTGAAAAATAATAAACAGACAAAGGTTACGGAAGAATGAAGAAACTAGGCGTTATAATTTGGAATCTAATCGAAAAAATAGCATATGCAGTTTTGAAATTCTGCTTTAAAATAATCGGAAAAGAATTATCTGATAGTACATTTGATGCCTTCATGCAGTTCGTAAAGTTCGGTCTCGTGGGTGTCAGCAATACTGTTCTTTCATATTTGTTAAATATCGGTTCGCTATTCCTCTTTCAAAGGATGGGAATGTCTCCGAAGATAGATTATCTGATGGCTAATCTTTTCGCCTTTATAATAAGTGTGGCATGGTCCTTCTATTGGAATAACCGATTTGTGTTTGTACAGGATGAGAACAGTGAGAGAGTATGGTGGAAGGCGCTGATAAAGACCTATATTTCCTATTCCTTTACGGGAATATTCCTTAACAGTGTTCTTTCCATGTTATGGGTAAATGTATTCCATATATCTAAGGTGGTTGCACCTCTGATCAATCTCATCATAAGTGTTCCGGTTAATTTCCTGATAAATAAGTACTGGGCTTTCAGAGATGATAAAAAAGAAGAGGGTGCTGAGGCATAAGAAGTAAATATAGATTATTATAAGTTTATCGTATTGAGCGAATTT
>CACZPG010000264.1 GCA_902782965.1 uncultured Lachnospiraceae bacterium | reverse complement strand
TGAAATATATGCATTTGTTCCATCCTTGATGTAGGTAATTCCATTTGCAGAAACTCCCAACTTCCCATAGCCCTGGAACTTATTTACTTCTCTTCCAGACTGGAAGCCAAATCTCTTGAATAATTCAAAGTCAGCATCCTCGCTGATGATGGAAATATTAAATACTTTCGACTCAATCAGCATATCATGAGTATAATTCATTTTGTTTACTGCAAATGCAATTCTATTCGGATCAGTTGTAACCTGAATAGCAGTATTTGTTATACATCCATTATGCTTATCCCCAACCTTTGTTGTTAAAACAAAGAGTCCATAGGACAGTTTATACATTGCTTTCTTGTCCATAGTAAACCTCCTCATCATTATCGTCAAAACTTTAAACAATAACAATCTCAAATATAAACCAATTTTATCAAATTGATGTACCTTCCACAAGTAATAGTATCCGCCCTAATTCAACACAAATCAGTAAATAATCAACTCATACTTTTCACTAATATGTGAAATATTATACCATTCAAAACAAAAAATCACTAAGTTTAGCGAACCCAGTGATATTGAAAAGTATTACTGACAAACGCCATCATAAGAACCTTGTAAAAGCCCTTATTCTTTTCACCTATTCCTTATCAGATACTTCAAATGTCTCCACCCATCAGACCAGGTATTGAGATGTGAAGCTCCATTTCTCCCGTCTTTCTTAAACCTGATAGGAACCTGAGTAATTTTAAGATTATGTTTTACAGCTTGTACAATCATCTCACTGGCAAATTCCATACCACTTGTACGAAGCCGAACATTCCTGATACTCTCAAGATTGTATCCTCTAAGGCCACAATGAAAATCCTTTATATCCGTATGATACAACCTTCTTCCAATCCATGACAAGAACGGATTTCCAACATAACGATGCAAAAATGGCATGGCATCTTTGTCAATACCACCTTTAAAACGATCTCCTATAACCAGGTCATATCCCATACGAAGTTTTTCAATAAATGGCATAAGATTTGAAAAGTCATAAGAATCATCAGCATCTCCCACTATTACATACTTTCCACGAGCGGCGATATTGCCACATCTAATAGCTGCACCATAGCCTTTTTTACGAACATTTATTACTCTGGCAAAATGTTTATGCGATATTTGTTTCGAATCATCATAACTTCCATTATCAGCTATAAGAATTTCTCCAATTATATCATTTTCCTTAAGAAACGCTTTAGCTTTTTCAATACATATCCCCACTGTTCTTTCTTCATTTAAGCAAGGCATAAGTATAGTCAATTCAACTTTATCATTCATTAACCACATACCATAATTCTAAATCATTTTAAACTATATACATAACCGTAGTTTTCTACAATATCCACATTATAATAGGAATTATCGATCATGTCTCCCTGTATGTATACGTACTCTATCCCTATTTCACTAAGTGCCCAACGAACATCCTCAGCATCTATATTTTTATCTACATAGATTGAATGGTAAAGCCACGAGTAAGTCAGCTCACTATCACTAATCTTGGTTTGATTAATAGGCAAGCCTCTAGCACCAATTATAATTATACGCGAATCATATTGTCTAGGATAATATGAAAGACTTTCAGGAAATATACATACCGGATTATCATCTTTACTAAGTAATAAATTTGATGCATATAATACCTCATTAGGAATCTTATAATAGTTTTGATGTGATTCAAAATATAAATTCTTACTATACATATACTTTCCAGAACATAGAATAAGACCAACAGAAACTAATGCAATACCAACCTTAAATACAATCTTCTTTCTAGATTCAATAATCACCGCCAATGCTACCGCAATAATCAATTCCATTGGCATGATCCAGTATAATCTCCAGTAGACTACGATTCCTGTAATATGTCTCGATACGAAGTCACAAAACAGCGGATTTAAGAAAGTAACAAATAGAACAAAAGGGATAACAACCAGAAGACAACGGAGCTTGTCCTCAATTGTAATGTATTCAATACTACTATCAAAATCATCTTTTTTCTTTTTTAACTTCCATAAATAATCAAAGCTCAAGATAATAATAGCAGTGATAAAAAGATATATCATATAGCTATCCGTAAATGTTGTATTATAGGTAAATAACCAATCCGGTTCAGTCTGCCCTGTTGGAATGATATCTCCTCCCCATTTACCAGAAACAGCACCATACAACACAAACCCAGCCATAATGATAATTGGCAACATAGTTACTATCAATCTTTTAAATACCAAAGACAAATTCACAAAATCTTTTTTATACAATAAAAGAAGAATCAATGGAAAACCATATACCATATATGCGATAGGAAGCATATATATACCTATGACAGAACATCCTACTCCCGCTATTATTATCATTAATCCTATGAGCCAGCGTCTCCAAGAATAATCACCTTTGTAGATTCCTAGGCAACAATGCAAAAGCATCATCAATAAAAATGAAGCTAACACCGCTTTTCCTTGCCATATCCTAAGGAGCATAAAACACCCCCTAGCATGACGAGAGTATGCCGAAAAAAGAATAATGAGAGTATATAAAAATAATGCGCATTGCTGCATTCTTCTATCTTTCAACACCAAATGAATCACATTAAAAACAGCTATATATGAAAAAACTATCAATGGCGCAATTATTATTGAATGATCAATTATAGCAGGATGAATCTTAAATAACTTAGATAGTATAGCTATAAAAAGTTCCCAACTATATATACTCTCACGCATTTTATCAGTTAATACGCCATCATAAACTCCATAAAAAGATATATCCAGTCTATTCTCCTTAATCGCAATTGTAGACACAGTTGTCATATGTCCATCATCAGCATCAGTATGCATCATATAGGAACTGTAAAGCACCTGAATTACAATAATGATAACAGCAAAAATCATCCATAGCGTTATATTCTTATAATCGGGAAGTTCTATATCTTGCTTATTTATTGCCAACTGCACAAAAATCAGCCCCAACATAAAGAACAAATAGATCCAAAAAAAAACATTAAATGATGTTTTCAACAAAATACATGGAACAGCTATTACCTGCACTATAGCTATATGTATAACAAAGCCATAAGAAACAACCTCAAATAAGTTATCTGATTTATTGTATAATA
>CACZPG010000263.1 GCA_902782965.1 uncultured Lachnospiraceae bacterium | reverse complement strand
CTTTAGTACATACTTTTAATGCATACTTTCAATTACTTAGCAGCCGGCTGCTGTTCAATTACTGTACTCATCAGTTCATCCATAGCTGCTTTGTCATTCCAGCCAATAGAATCCATAGCACCCTGAAGCTTATCTCTAAGTTCCGTATCATTCTTCTTAGTTGCTATACAAACATTTACCATCTCTTCATCACCGGTAAATGTATCATTCTCGTCAAATGTAATGATTGTAAGATCATCATTTGTAAGAAGAGCCGACTTAGCTGTTGGGAGATCGATGATACAAACATCAGCTACACCATTTGAAACTGCCATAAAGCATTCAGAAGTTGTCTCATAATTGCTTCCTGTAACTGCTCCTTCAACCTGATCAAGAAGAGGAATCCATCCTGTACCAAGCTGAGTTGTCAGCTTACAGCCTGTACCTGCAAGTTCTGAAAGTCCTTTAACATTTGCATAAGGACCATCCTTCTTAACAACAATACAGTTATCTCTATAATAGTATGGCTCGGTAAATGAATAAGACATTTCTCTTTCCGCAGTACGTCCCATTCCTGCAATAATACAGTCATAATCACCAGCATCCATTGAGATACCTATTGATGACCATTCAACCTTGTGAATCTCGAGTTCCATACCAAGCTCATCTGCCAGCTTCTGAGCTACTGCAACATCATATCCATATGCATAATAGTCTGAACCATATATAGGAACCACCTTGCTTCCATCCGGGGTAGTTGCTTCATCCTGAGTCCAGTTAAATGGTGGATATGCACATTCCATACCAACCCTGAGCACTCCGCCTTCAGCATCCGAACCGGTTCCCTCAGCTTCTGTCACCTCTTCATTAGTTGTTGCAGCTGCCTCTGCTGACTCCACCGATCCGCTGGAAGAGGTTTCTCCGGCACCGCATCCACTAAGCATTGTTACTGTCATCGTTGCTACCAGTGATAAAATAATCCAATTTCTCTTCTTCATAATTTTCCCTCCTTTTGTCATCCCGTTGATGACTCTTTCATAAAGCAAAAGACGCCGGTTGAAACTTTACTGTTTCACCAGCGCCTTTGCATAGTCTGCATTTTAATCATCCGGTCTATACTTTTCAACGTACAATCTGCACACTCTTATTGTACAATCCGCACAGTCCTTTATAAAAACATAAATCTTTTTACAAGAATACAATTGATCATATCCAGGTATTCCATATAATCATTTATTTCTATTTCCAATAGCTCTTCTATTTTTTCCAGCCTGTTGAGAAGAGTATTTCTATGAATGAACAAAGCTTCCGCAGTCTTTACCGTATTAAACCCATTCATGTAATAAGACAGCAGGGTTTCCTCAAGAAATGCACCATTCGCATTATCATATTTTTCCAGCTTATCCAGCTTATTATTACAATAATCAAGTATTTCTCTCTGATTATCACCATGAAACATATATTTATATATACCCATAGTACTAATACTTAATACCTTCTTTTGAGAGGGGTTCGGCAGCTGGTCTTTCTTCGGAATGAGACTTTTGGCTTCCTGATAGCTCTGACCATATTTTCTCGGATCAGTATAAGCTGCTCCTAATATACATGTACTCTGAATCAAACCACTGAAAGACGGATTATTATCCAGTGACCGTAACATTTCCTCAATCTCATGCTCAATTTCTTTATCTGCCTTTGCTTCAAACAGAAGCACAAATTTATTCAGAAATCTCATGAACATAGGATGTCCTTTCATTTTGAGGACCTCCTGATTAAGGCAATTGGCATAATACTCATATATATGCTCATCCTGTTCCAGATTCACTCCATATTTTCTATCAACAGCAATAATGCCGACTCTGTAGGGTTTACTAAAATCTATGCCGAACTGTCCTGATATCTTCTCGACGTATCTGTCATTTACATCATAACCAAACAGAAGATTATAAAGATAATCTCCTGTTCTTTTATTGATAATATCCGTCTCAGTAATGAGGTTTCCTACACTTTGAGATATATCTACAAACGAAGCTCCTTCCCATCTGATATAAAAAAGCGGCAGCTCAAGTTCATCAGCTCTTCTTATAATATCTTCAGGTATATCTTCTCTATCATCAATTACAGATATTCCAGCCCCGGAAATCCCCAGCTCTGCCAGTTCGTCTAAAGCTCTTCCTGCTTCATCAAAATCAAATCTGACATAATCCACTACTATCAGAGCAAAATTTCCCTGGTTCATATGATCCTGATAAGGTTTCGTCTGCACATGATAAACCCAGGATACTACCCTGTTCAAGCCACTCTCTCCCGCAACCAATTCAACACCATCTAATTTAAGATTCACAATATCTCTGCATGTAACCATAAAAACTCCTATCGATATTACTTATAACTTAGCGTATTCATTATCATTCTGAAATCTTGATAAATGCTCAAACGGGAGAATCTGTCGACCTCTGAAGAGACCACATCCATCATTTATTAATTGATTATTGTATGCCCTAAACATATTTACATTTATAGATGCCAGATCCAGTTCCTGAAGTTTTATAAGTCTCTCATAAGCTTCATCAAAGCATTTGCACTGTCCCTCAGGAATCATATCTCTCTTAGCCCGATTCTCCTCCTGCTGCTTCTCGTATCCAAAATGATTTGCTCCTCCTATTTCCGCAAGATCATCCATATCTTTAGTCCTGAGCTGCAGTTCTGTATAACATCTTGCAAAATTATCATAAAATGTTATATGAAGAGATCTATATCCCGATGAACGCGGCGTCTGTACATAATCTCTGTAATAAGGCAGATTATCATCAGACAGATACTTAGAGATACTTTTATCAGCAAAACCTGAAAGCTCAGCAGTAAAACCTCTTTCTTCAAGAAACTCCGGAAGTACATTTGCTATCTCGTAAAGGAACTTCAGTTCCTGCTCTTCAAGACTTTCCTGCTCTGACACGTGACACTGAGGCAGCGAAATAACTATTCGATATGCAATCAAATCCCTGAAACAATTGAGATTATTCTTAATCTCAGCTTCATTAGGATACTTTCCATTCGCCATATAATAATCATGAATATACTCCAATATATATCCATTAAATTTCTCCTCGGCACGTATAAGTGATTTGATTCTTCCCTTAAAGGTAAATGCAAGAAACGGATACTTATTTGCCATATACATATAGAATTCATTTATCCTCTGAGACTGCGAAGTAAGGAATTCAGTATGTTCAAGAATTGCAATAATCTGTATTAGAAAATTACTGTGTGCCATATCTATTGGATTATGATTTTTAATTGCCTCATCTTTTAAATCCGAAGAATACTGAAGCAGAATTTTCAGAACAGTATCACCGGAAAATAAATAATCATTTAATGAAATCATATATTTCTCTCCTTAAAAAAATGAGGCGTCTCATCTGATTATGATGAAACGCCTTTGCTTCTGAAAAATAATTTATCATATTTAATTATTTTGTCAATATCTACATTCGATTGCTTTGCAATTTATCTACATTCAATTATTTGCCAAATCAAATATACTCATCTGTGGATATTTATCCGGCAAATCCATCATGTAATTAAAACACTCCTGAGGAGTATACATCATTTCATTTGCCTTGCAGAATGACCGTAGAAGTTCAAGCAATTCTTTACTGTTGGGACTCGGTAATTCATAAGCATTTCCGTAGGTCTCAATATATCTCATTTTCATCCCCGGGAAATGTTTATCGAGTGCAGCATAATAGTATTCCCTGTCACCCTCTCGAAGAGTAAGCCCCATTCCAAAATCTATAATACCTTTCACTCCCACTCTTGCGCATTCCCTCAGAATTAACTCAACATTTTCACGAGTATCATTTATGAAAGGCAGAATCGGCGTAATCCAGACAATTGTCGGTATCCCTCTTTCCTGCATCTTCTCAAGAACCTCTATTCGACGTCTGGTATTGCAGACATTAGGCTCCAGCTTCTTACATAGGTCATCATCATAGGTAGTTAATGTCATCTGCACAACGCATTTAGCTGCCTTATTAATCTCATCAAGCAAATCTATATCACGAAGGATTCTGTCAGATTTAGTCTGAATAGCTACGCCGTATTCATATTTCAGTATAACTTCCAGACACTTTCTTGTCAGCTCCAGTTCCTCTTCACAGTGCATATAAGGATCCGACATAGCTCCTGTTCCTATCATACACTTCTTTCTTTTGGATCTAAGCGTTTTCTCAAGAAGCTCCGGGGCATTCCGCTTCACTTCAATGTCTTCAAATGGATGTGTAAATTGATAGCATTTACTTCTGCTGTCACAATAAATGCACCCATGGGAACAGCCACGGTATATATTCATTCCTGCAAATCCATTATTACTGGTTAATATCCCTTTTGCCTCAACAAAATGCATACTGCTTATACCCCTTCATATATTCCTCTTGCCAATCTATATATTTTCTATATACGAAGTATATCTAATCCAACACGACATCTGTATGTCATGTTAATTTTATTTATCCTAAAAAGGATTATAGTTGCTCACAAAAGGCCTCTATCTTCTTGTCATTATCTGCATTAACTCTCGTCTTCGGATCTATAAGTATAAGCTCTGCTTCAAATACATCTATGCCAATCTGCTTCTTAATCCTTTCAAAAGCTTTCTCGGCACCATTACCACTCTGGCATGCAAATACGGAAATCTTCTTTCCTTTAAGCTGACCCTTATGCTCGTTCAGAAATGTACATAGCGGAGGAGCAGGCCGACTTGCCCAGACAGGAAAACCAAGGATGACCTTATCATATTTTGATGCATCGAACTCGTAAGGCTTAAGTACCGGCATTTCACCCATCACAGCACTCTTTCCGCCCCATAAGAATTTCTTTGCACCCTTATCAGGATAAGCCTTATCCGGTTCTATTTTTATCATATCCGCATCAAGCTTTGCAGCTATCTTCTCTGCCACCATCTCACTGTTTCCAAGCATAGAATAATAAACTATTGCTGTACCCATTTTATTTCTCCTTCAAAATCTTCTTAGCCTTATTGCACCATCTGAGCTAAGCCTCGTAGGTATCAATTCCAAAAGTAACAGTCAGGTAATAATGTATATGGTCCTCCTGATCCAGGACTTTCTCCAGATTCTCCTTATAAAACTTAAGGACTTCCAGATTTCCTCTTACCTGTT
>CACZPG010000262.1 GCA_902782965.1 uncultured Lachnospiraceae bacterium | reverse complement strand
ATCGGGTTCGGGTTTTGATGTGAAGGCTGAAGAAGCTGCGCCTTCTCCAGATCCGGCTGCAACACTTACTGCAGCTTTCAATACATTTAACTCCAGTCAGACATTGTATCTGGAATATACAGCTGTGGATGGAGATGATGTAGTTCATGAGACAGTTGATTTAAATAAGTCCAAGAATACCAGATATATAGTATCTGATAATGATGAAAAAGGTACCACGATAACTTCGTATATTGATCTGAAAGAAAAGGTTAAATATATTAAGCAAGGTAAAGATACCTGGGAGAAGGCTCCTGCAGATGCGATGGATCTTCAGAATATAGGCAGAGTTCTTTCTGAAAACGGTATTGCAGCCAATATTGTATCAGGTGTTGAATATAAATACGTAAGCACGGATACTATTACAATTCCAAAGAAGGATTCAGATGAAGATTTATCTATCGATTGTTATCATTTTGAAGCTGAGATTCCTTTCGCCTCTGATCTTGAAGAGATTGAATCGGAGGAAGACGGTGAACTGGATGGTGATGAGGTGGATGAAAATGTTACAGAAGATTCGGAGGAGGTTCCTGAAACAGTAACGGTTGATTATTTTGTTTCTGTAACTGACGGAACCTGGGTATATGCTACAACCGATGAAGCTACTATGAGTATTTACTATGCGGCACCTGAAGAGGTTCAGGTTGAAGTTCCTAAGGAAGCTAAGAAGAAGGCTACTCTTCAGAATAGCTGTATTATCAAGCATAAGGGAGTAGAATATAAGGTAGTAAAGAATAAAAAGAAATATCATCTTGTGGTTGTAGGTACTAAATCAAAGTCTAAGCTTACAATAGAAAGCAAACTTAAGATTCTTGGAAAGAAGTATAATGTTACTGAAATAGGAGATAAAGCTTTCGCAAAGAATAACAAGCTTAAAACACTTGTAGTGAAGGCTAATATTACCAAAATCGGCAAACAGGCGTTCTTAAATGACAAGAAGCTGACCTCTATTACGTTTAAGAGTAAGGTGATTAAATCTATTGGTAAGAATGCTTTCAAAAATGTTTCCAAGAAAGCGGTTATCAAGGTACCGTCCAAGAAGAAGGCTGCTTATTCAAAGCTGTTTAAGAAAGCCGGATTCAAAGGTAAAGTTAAGTAATATCATAGCAATATGATAAATGTTAATGATTCGATAATATATTACCTGAGGATGAGATAAGGGGACATTTAAATCTTCACCGATTATTGGTGAGAGTCAAAATGTCCCTTTGTTATTACGATTACAGTTTATATTCTATTATCTGATTAACGTAGTTCTCATCGTTTCCAAGTTCAGAACATGGAATGATAACCTGGATATATCTTTCTGTATGTCCCTGATAATAACTGATACCGTCTCTTTCGATTATTTCTTCTACAAGTATTTTATGCATTTCGCCCTTGAAGGATTCTTCGAAGGATTTCTTTTGCTCTGCTGTAAGGCTGAGCAGTCGGTTGCTTCGCTCGGTCTTGATTCTTTCGTCAATCTGATCGGGCATTTTGTCTGCAACGGTACCTTTTCTTCTTGAATACTTGAACACATGCATTTCATAGAGATTTATATCTCTAAGATTATTATAGGTTGTCTCGAAATCTTCGTCGGTTTCTCCGGGGAAACCGACAATCACATCTGTTGTTATGGCAGGTCTGTCGAAATAAGACCTTATCATTTCGCAAGCTCTGGCATATTCTTCGATAGTATATTTCCTGTTCATGGCTTTAAGTGTTTTGTTACATGCACTTTGAAGCGACAGATGAAAATGAGGACAGAAATTTGGAAGAGCAGAGACAGTATCCAGGAATTCTTCTGTGATGATTCTGGGATCCATGGAACTCAGTCTGATCCGTTCTATTCCCTCTATTTTTGAAAGTCTCTTTATAACGTCCTTAAGTCCGAGTCCGGAGTCGTTATAGGCTGATACATTTATACCTGTAAGTATTATTTCTTTGACGTTATTTCGGGCAAGAGTATCAACTTCGGCGGTTATATCAATAAGCTTTCTGCTTCTTATTCTTCCACGTGCGTAGGGGATGATACAGTAGGTGCAGAATTCGTTACAGCCATCCTGGATTTTGACATAGGCTCTTGTATGGGTTTCGGGTTTGATTATTGACAGATTCTCGTATTCGTTATCTTTATTAATGTCAATATAATTGTCTGTAATCTGTCCGTTTGCAATATACTCACTCAGAATTCTGGCAACATCCTTCTTCCGGTTGTTACCAATTATCAGATCGATTGCTCCGTCTTCCAGAAGCTTTTCGCCGGCAATCTGTGTATAGCATCCGGTGGCAGCAATGATTGCGCTGGGGTTTTGAGCTTTTAAACGGTGTATTATCTGTCTGGATTTTCTGTCAGCCATATTGGTGACAGAACAGGTGTTGATAATACATATATCAGCCTTTTCCTCATGTCCATCCTTATTATCGGTGGATTCTTCAGCTCTATCTTCATTATCCGTCGGATCAGCTTTGTTAGCATCCGTGCAGCCGTTATTTATGAGGGCTTCGAGCATGGCATCTGACTCATATTGATTAACCTTGCAGCCCAGTGTATATATAAGTATTTTTTTGTTTTTAAGGTTGGAATACATTTTGTTATAAATCCTTTTGAATTAGTGTTTTAATGTTGACTTTTTAACCAACACATTTTATCATTATATCATAAAAAATGCTAATATATTTATGGAGGACATAAAAATGACAGAAGTTAAAGTATCTCTTAATTCTATGGAAAAAGTTAAATCTTTTGTAAATGATATCAGCGGTTTTAAGGCTGATTTTGATCTTGTATCGGGAAGATATGTAATTGACGCTAAATCTATCATGGGAATCTTCAGTCTTGATCTTTCTAACCCAATCCAGCTGAATATTTATGCTGAGCAGGACGAAGATAAAATAATGGAGGCAATCAAGCCTTACGTGGTTGAATAATATATGAAAAGCAGAGTACATCCTGTTATTATTATCATATCCGGAATCATTATATGTATTGATCTT
>CACZPG010000261.1 GCA_902782965.1 uncultured Lachnospiraceae bacterium | reverse complement strand
TTGCCGGCGTGTTGGAATTGGCAGACAAGGCAGACTCAAAATCTGTTGGTGGCAACACCGTGCGGGTTCGACCCCCGCCGCCGGCACTCTTATGTGACAGACAGATACGAACTGTTTGTCACATTTTTTATTTCAATAAAACCAAAATAGATTTTACCATTATTTGTTATAATTTTCAACAAATCGGAAGATTATATAAAATAATGTTTTTTATATAATAGGAAACTGCGATTCCTATTATATAAAATATGGAGGCACCCTGGGGTGCCTCCTGGTTCTATTCTAAAAAGAACAATTTTTTACTTTAAATAGTTTATTTGACTGTTATTTTGATCTTAGCTGCTACTCCGTTCTGGGCGTATGCATATACGTAGCACTCTCCTATTCCGACCGCGGTTATCTTACCCTTACTATCAACCTTTGCAACATTCAGGTTATCGGATTCCCAGGCAACCTTACGATGAATGCTTACCTTCTTCTTACTCTTAAGCGTTGCCTTGATAGTCTTGGATTTTCCTGTCTTAAGAGAAAGTTTGGTCTTGCTGAGTTTAATCTTTGTATTATTGCCCTTCTTTCCTCCATCTGTTACAACATGGATAGTCTTGGATGTAGCAATTGCTTCATCACCCTTTACAGCTACTATTGTATACTTGTAATAGGTTCCCTTCTTCAGCTTCTTAGCAGTATAGGAAGTTCCTGTTACAGTTGTAATATATTTATACTTGTTCTTCTTACCACACTTGTTGCCAAAGATCATATACTTCTCAGCTCCAGGAACACTTGACCATGAGAGTTTGATTGACTTCTCAGACTTCGGAGTTCCGTTAGTTTTAAGAAGTGTAAATGTAGATCCCTTTGTATCCTTCTCGTCCTTGATACTGATTATTGTCTTCTCGATATCCGTGACTTTTACAGGATTTTCAGGTGATATAACATTATTAGCAAATTTACCTGACGTCGGTATAGATGTAGGTGTAATCTCAGATGTCTGAGTTACTTCAGGTGCAGGTGTTGCTTCTGGCGCAGGTGTTGCTGTAGGCTCCGGTGTCGGAGCTTGTTTTTCGATATTAAATGTTTTTTCAATTGATCCTGTGAAATTACCAATACCGGTTATGATAACAGTTGCAATTCCACCATCTACATTATTGTTGTAAGTGATTTTATAATCTTCATCAACCTTTGCAGTATAGTCTGTTCCATTTACATTTATTACAACAACAGGGTTCTGTGTCTGGGCTTCGCCTGTATAGATCTTGTCTGTTATTCCGTTAACAGCAGCTGAACTGATATCAATTGGATCAATCATTATATCAGAAGCTAAAGTAAATGTTACGGTCTTGAAATCAGCTGAATATTTTACAGAGCCAGGACTTTTAGTTGTACCATTGCAAATAAACGTAAATGTTGGCTTATCAGTCTCCAATCCTAAATCAGCAGGTGATTTAAATTCCCAGTCTCCCTTTGCTTTTATGACGATTAAGTAATTGTAGGTATGTCCTGATTTTACTTTTCTGATATCATCTGAATCTGAAGAGCATATCTCCTCGGTAGAATCATCCTTATTGCAAAGCTTTTCACATGATATCTCCATTTTTTCATTATAATTTATTCCATCTACATCATCCGAATCGACGATTTCTGCAGCAAACGGCACACTGTTAATAGGGTCTGTATTTTCTAATATATGATCAATATTTACAGTGGTTATCTTTGGTATTATCTTCTCCTCAATTGTGAACGGAATCAGTCTTTGACCTATGAAATGATCCGTATCCTTAGGAACTACCTTCACATATGCATCGCCTACTTTATCATTATCAACGTATTCCAGTGTGTAATGAGTTCCTTCAGTAAGAGTCATCGAACCATGACCGTTCGAGTTAATGTAAATCGAAGGTTTTGGTTTTATCGGATTGCCACCATAAGTATAGCTGCTTTCAATATTATAATATAAAGCTTCAGCAAGATTATAATATATATTGAATTTCAGTTCACGTGTACCGCAGAAATTACCCTTTCCCTCTACTTCTACTGAAGCAATTCCCGGGAAAATGTTATTAGCGTATCTCTTAATATTTAGATACTCATCTCCATCAAACCAATTAGAATTTAATGATATGGATGGTGCCGAAACCTGAATCGAATCGCCGGTATAGAATTTTTTAGGGATATCAATAAATGTTACGGCTGTATCACTTATATCTCGAGGTTTAATTTTAAATGTAGTTGTTGCGGTTCCGGTCCAGCCACCAGCCTCAAGACCGGTTATTTTCACATTTGCAGTACCTACATTTCTGTTTTCAGTATATTCAACTACGTATTCAGAGTTCTTAATCAAGGTGATATTATCACAGGTCACCACCGTATCCGGACAGATACTTTTTCCTGAGAATATCTGATCACCAATAGGTTCCAGTGAAACATCATTAATATTATGATAACGGATCTGGAAGCAGTTGCCTGTTTGTGCGGAATATCCATTATAATTTCCCATACCTTGTAACAATACATAAGCAGCCGGAGAAGTTGAAGTATATGTATTGTTATACCAGCCAACTTCTTTATAGTCCTTGCCCTTAACAAGTTTCCTTCCGTTAATATATACTGAGTAGTCAGGTGTAATAGCTTCTCCTGTCCAATACGTCCATGAAACTGGCGAATCTCCTGAATAATCCACAAAGCCTGTATTATATGAGATAATCGAATTTGTAATACTAGCAGGATTGATCTTGTACTCATATCTTCTATTACCGTCATATTTTCCGATACCGGTTATGACAGTATAATAAGTTCCGGTCACAGTTGGTTCTGTAACTGTATTTCCCTTGGAATCTTCATAGGATACTATATAATCTGTTCCTTCTATAAGTGTATAATCATCTGTATTGACGCTGGAATCATTAATATCCACGATTTTGACCGGCCAACGGTATTTGGGAGTTCCTGCATATGTAGTAGTTGTATTTGAAGAAGCACCTCCCCAGTTATTTGTCCAGTCATTTATTCTTATTGCAGTGTTTTTGGTTGATATATCCTTTGGAACATTACCTTCCGGAGCAGTCTTAATAGACAAAGTAATATCTCCCGTTCCAATATCTGAGGAGTAGATTGACTGCGACATCTCATAAACGTTGCTAATTTTAACATTACCTGTCGGACAATCCCACTTCCAGAAAGCATAATGATATGGCGGCGTCCAATCCCCTTTTGTGATTCTCAGATTCTTAGTTCCGGAAATTATGTAACATGAAAAATCTTTAAGCGTGTAGTCCTCTATAGCTGAAAGTGCTGTACCGCCCTCAGTAATCTTAATTCCCTTCGGAAGATAGATATATCGGCCGGACTCAGGAATCTTATAGGTGAAGTATACTTTAGCTGTATGATTTTTTCTGGTAGCTGTCGTATCTTTAGCCGGAATACCATTCAGTGTAAATGTAGTGATCAGCTCATTGGTGCTGTTATAAGCAAAATATTTACTTCCTATATCTATATTTGTAATAAATGTATATTCCTTACCTGATTCGAAAGATGTGGCAGGCGTGATAGGGTCAGTAATTAGTCCTAACTGTGCCATAGTATACATTAGTTTGAATGTCACTGAGCTGCCCTCATACCAGAAGCCTGTCAGATATTTTATATTTGAAAAAACCGGTTTGTCTGCTATTTCAGTACTCAGCTGAGAACCGAAGGTTTTGAGTGTAACTCCTTCAGTGTTGCATGACACTGTTTGTCCTGGTGTTTTTCCAAGTCCAAATTCAGTTGTTGTGAAAGAAATATCAGTAATTGTATTTTCAACTGCATACGGAACGTAGAAACTCTTTCGAACTAATAACTGTTTCGGATGATCTGAACCTGAATAGTTATAGTAGCAATAATTTCTTTCAAATCCATTCACATAGGCTTTGATAGAATCCATAGGTACAGGATTAGGAATATCAGTTAACGAAAAATCATATCCTGCAGAGGCTTTAAGATAAACCTCATAAGTATACATATTACCTGCCTCAAAAGTGCCGGTAAATGGGTCTGAATCGAATTTATCATCACCTGAACTTACTCCGGTTTTACCCTTATGCCACGATTTTGAGACTATAGAATAAACTGCTCCGGCAGGTACTTTTCCGTCAGCCTTTGCTGTTTTACCGGACAAAGGTTCAGTTACATCAAATATTTCAACCTCGTCTATAAGGGAATTAGGACATTTATATGTACGACACACTTCAATATAAGCATCATTCAAATTTGAGCCTGATATTATATTCCAAAATACGCCGGCATAGGCCTGATTTATACTTGCATTTTGTGATCCGCCCCACTTACCTCCGGCAAAAGTCCATCCATCCAGAGCCTGCAGAACAACATGATAAGTATAAGAATTACCTGCAACGAATTTAGTAGAAGTGTTTTTTAGATTCAATACGTTACCCGAGCTATCAGTCCACCATTCACGGTAAGGTATTGAAGAATTATTTATACCCAAATATACCAATTTATATTTGCTGCCTTCCGGAACTGTGGCTTGTTCAGAACCTAGAACCTGAGTGGCAGATATCGCCTTCGGAACAGATAATCCCGGCTGAGGCAGTGAAACATTTAGTACAGCAGTTTCATTAATAAGATTTGCAGGAGTCATAGTTTTTATATCAAACTCGCCTTCAAATGTAACTACATCTGGATTTGAGATTTGGTTTGAAACTGATTTTACTGTGACTCCGTTAAAGATTCCATTCATAAAATAATGACCGTACTCATAAATTGGCCAGGCAAAGGAATATCCTTCAAGGGTCTCGATACTATATTGCACTTTAACTGCCGTAGAATCTACCGGAATGATATCGCTTCCGGAAATTTTCATCCAGCTATCTCCGTGAGAAGGATTCTGGTAGTAATAAGTTGCATCCTTTAATTTTATACCGGGCGTAATCATGGTAAATGAAGAAGATGCTTTGGGAGTTGCGCCGAAACGTGGAGATATTACTTTAACCTCAGGTTCTCTGATCATTCTTCCATCAAGAGCATAGTAGATTGCTTTATGACTTGCATATTCAGGATCGTCCTCTGTCTCCAGAAGATAACCTTCCATCTCAAAAGGTTCAACTGCTTTAGTATTATTTCTGGAGCGGATA
>CACZPG010000260.1 GCA_902782965.1 uncultured Lachnospiraceae bacterium | reverse complement strand
GGTCTGTGACTGAATACTTTACGCAGCCTGCTTTGTCTTGCCCTTCGGCAAGCCAAACACCGCTGCTTGTAACGGCACGCTTACTTTGTAAGCGTGGTCTGTGACTGAATACTTTACGCAGCCTGCTTCGACTTGCCAGAAGGCAAGCCGAACACCGCTGCTTGTAACGGCACGCTTACTTCGTAAGCGTGGTCTGCTATTCTACGGTTACTGACTTGGCAAGGTTACGTGGCTTATCAACATCCAGTCCCTTTGCATCAGATGTGTAATATGCAATAAGCTGAAGTATTACAGCAGTTGCAAATACGCCGAATTCACTGTCTGTTTCCGGAATATATAACTGTTTATCACATACTTCTGTATTCTCTGTTTTGCCCTTCTTGCTGATAAGAATCACATATGCACCTCTTGACTTCACCTCTCTCACATTTGAGATGACCTTTGAATACACATGATCCTCAGTTGCTATAGCAATTACCGGAACCTGCTCTGAAATAAGCGCTATTGTTCCATGCTTCAGCTCGCCGGCAGCGTAAGCCTCAGAATGTATGTATGATATTTCCTTCAGCTTAAGTGAAGCCTCAAGACTCATTGTATAATCTATTCCACGTCCGATATAGAATACATCAGGCGCGGTCTTGATATGATTGGCAATTCTTCTTATATCATCTGAGGAGTTAATTGTCTCCTGCATTATTTCTCCAACTCCCGACAATCTTGTCATGAAGTCTCTTGCCTCGTCCTCTGTCATGATTTCCTTAACAAAACCTATCCTTGCTGCGAGCAGGTACATAGCTGAAATCTGAACTGTATAAGCCTTTGTACTCGCTACTGCAATCTCAGGACCGGCATGTGTATAAAGTACATAATCACTCTCTCTGGCTATTGTAGAGCCTTTAACATTAACTATTGAATGAACCTTACAGCCTTTTCGCTGAGCGAGGCGGAGTGCCTCCAGTGTATCAATAGTTTCTCCGGACTGGGAAACAACTATTACAAGAGTATCTGAATCAATAATTGGATCTTTATATCTGAATTCAGATGCTATTTCAACTGTTACAGGTATTCTTAACTTTGATTCAATAAGTGACTTTCCTACCATTCCGGCATGCATAGCAGTACCACATGCAACAACAACTATACTCTTCAGATTCTTCAGAACTTCATCATCGATTCCATCATCAGCAAGAAATGGAAGACCGTTCTGGATTCTCGGAGCTATAGTTCTTTCTAATGCCTCAGGCTGTTCATTTATCTCCTTCAGCATATAGTGTGGATATCCGCCCTTCTGAGCCGAGGTAATATCCCAGTTCACCTCAAGTATTTCGGGTTCAACCGGTCTGCCCTTGAGATCCTGCACCTCGATTCCCGATTCGGAAAGAGTGAGAATATGATACTCCGGTACAACGAAGTATTTCTTAGAGAAATTGATAACTGCCGTGAGGTCTGATGCTATTATGGAACCTCCTTCAAAGGAAGAAGCAACCATAGGACTTACATTTCTAATAGCATAAATCCTTCCCGGCTGGTCATCAAACATTATGCAGAGTGCGAAGGACCCTGCAAGAAGATCTATTACTTTTTTAATTGCTTTATATGGATTACCTTCATAGAATTTGTCCAGAAGTGCAGCCACAACCTCTGTATCAGTTTCAGACTCAAGAGCATTTTTGAGACCGTACTCTGCTGTGAGTTCCTTATAGTTCTCAATAATGCCGTTATGACACAGGGTTACGGAACCCTGACGATGAGGATGAGCATTTGTCTCAGTAACTCCACCATGGGTAGCCCATCTGGTATGACCTATTCCACATGTAGCCTGAGTAGTCTCTTCAGCTGCAGCCTCTTCAAGTTCAGCTACTCTGCCGACCTTCTTCTTCATAACAATACCGGTTTTCTCATCCAGAACAGCAATTCCGGCACTGTCGTATCCTCTGTATTCAAGCTGCTTAAGACCATTAATGAGTATATCCTTAGCAGTCTCTTTGCCTGTATATCCAATAATACCGCACATATTTCGTTCTCCTTTCGTGCAATACATAGTTAAGAAGACATGACAAAAAAATCATATCAACATCAAATCAATGTAACTGATTGCACGCTTTATGATCCTCTGTATCTCCGGTTGCCCGAAGGTTTTAAAACCATAAATCACGAATGTGCCGTCCGAGAGAGCATCCGCCGAGTTTTGCAATAAACAAATGATATAGTATCGATAATATCAAACTCAGAATTATATTCATTCATTTAAAGTTTCGATAACCCTCTACCTCGTCGACGTCTGATACAATCAATGGAATGATCCATCTTCGACAAATTGAATATCAGGCGCTGTGGCGCTAAGCTTTCTGAAGCTTTCCAAAATCACTGTCCTTTCAACGCAGTAATCTGAATCATTATACCACAGTTATAGTGGTTTAATCAAATCATTGATAAAACCCCTTATCTGAATTGATCATCAGATAAGGGGTAAATAATACTATCCTATTGAACATCTGTTGATGTCGATAATGCAGGATCTGTAGGTGAAGACAGATTCATCATATCCAGATCTATATCCGTCAGATCTATATCATCTGAAAGGATATCATCAGTATCTGTTTCTTCAGCATCAGACTCAGTCGCAAGAGAATTAACATCTGTAGCAATAATAGCCATATCAATATTTCTGAAGTCTTCATTACCAATATAATAGGTGTCTTCTGAAGTAATGATTCTAACCTTGACTACTTCCGGATCCTTATACTCGATCTCGCTTACTGCACCCGCCAGGATTCCGATAATTCCACTGGCGAATTCATACTCATACTCTTCCTTGGTATAATTATTATAATCACCATTATCTACTGCGGCATTGAATCTCTCTGTATAAGCATATATTTCTTCATTAGTCTGATTCAGAATATTGATCGGATAGATAGTAACATCAACATAATTGATATTGTTGTCTTTATAGGCCGCTCCGACGCTGTATTTGGTCTTACCATATATCTGTTTAGCCAGATCAACCATTGCCGGAGCAAGCTCAGCATCACCGGAAATGTTCAGCCCATAATATTCTGACAGATTATCTGCAAGACGGGTTACATTCTGAAGATAAAGCGCTTCAGCATCCTCCTCACTTGCTCCGGTCAGCTTAACGTATTCATTTGTTCTTCCAAGATAATTAGCTGTAATAAGGCTCTTTACATAAGCGGAATAATGCGAACTGCTTCCGCCGCATCCCGTTAATGAAATAGCAAGTGCAAAAAGCATTACAAAACAAATTATCCTACTGTTTGTTCTTGTTTTCATAATTCAAGATCCTTCACTTCGTTCAGGATGATATACTCAGTTGCAAACTGAAACTTCTTCCGGTACAGATCACTAAGCTTTACTGATTAGCTGATCATTGAACCAGCCGGAACGTCCTTATCTGCTGTAAGCAGTGCAAGTTTTCCTTCATCATCCTCAGCACAGAGAAGCATTCCTTCAGAGACTACTCCTGCAAGTTTGGCAGGTTCAAGATTTGTAATAACAACAACCTTCTTTCCTACCATATCTTCAGGGCTGTAATAACTCTTGATTCCCGATACTATCTGAAGCACTCTGCCTGCAACCTGAACCTGTGAACAAAGAAGTTTCTTAGACTTAGGAACTTCTTCACAGGAGAGAACCTCACCAATCTGAAGCTGCATCTTATCGAAATCATCAATTGTAAGGAGTGCCTTCTGAACAGCTTCAACCTTTTTAGGTTCTTTTCTCTCAGCTTCCTTCTTGGCTTCTTCCTTCTTCTTCTCAGCCTCTTTATCTTCTTCAGTTTCCTGCTCTACCGGTGGGAATCTTCTCTCTATCTCTGCAAGCATTTCCTTCATGTCAATTCTTGCGAAGAGAATCTCAGGATTATCTGTAACCTTTCCACCTGAAGGATAAAGACCGAACTGTCCCATCTCAGTTACGCTTCTCTTGGAAGTTCTGAGCTGTCCGAGAATTCTTTCTGAGGTTTCAGGCATGAAGGATTCAAGAAGCGAAGCACCTATTGTTATACTCTCAACAAGGTTATAGAGCACCTCACTAAGTCTGTCCTGCTTATCTTCTTCCTTTGCAAGAACCCAAGGCATTGTTTCATCTATATATTTATTACATCTCTTGAAGAGATTCCATACTTCTGTCATGGCATCAGCTACACGAAGCTTATCCATACAAATGTTAACTCTGAGTCTTGTATCACCTACAACTCTCTTCAGGTCATCATCCACCTCGTCTGTGATACCGGTTCTGGTAACAACACCATCGAAATATTTATTAACCATTGATATGGTTCTGTTTACAAGATTACCAAGTGTATTAGCCAGATCAGAATTCACTCTCTCGATCATAAGCTCCCATGAAACCACTCCGTCATTCTCATATGGCATTTCATGAAGCAGGAAGTAACGTACGGCATCTACTCCGAACAGATCAACCATATCATCAGCATAGAGTACATTACCACGAGATTTACTCATTTTGCCATCACTCTGAAGAAGCCATGGATGACCGAATACCTGCTTCGGAAGCGGAATTCCCAGAGCCATAAGCATGATCGGCCAGTAAATGGTATGGAATCTAAGGATATCCTTACCAATAAGATGAAGATCTGCAGGCCAATACTTCTTGAAAAGTTCATCCGAATTACCGTCAACATCATATCCAAGACCGGTAATATAGTTTGAAAGAGCATCTATCCATACATAAACCACATGCTTAGGATCGAAGTCTACCGGAATTCCCCATTTAAAGGAGGTTCTTGAAACACAGAGATCCTGAAGTCCCGGTTTAAGGAAGGTATTAACCATCTCATTCTTTCTTGATTCCGGCTGAATAAACTCCGGATGATCCTCTATATACTTTATAAGCCTTGGAGCATATTTACTCATTTTGAAGAAATATGCTTCCTCGGAAGCTTCCTTAACAGGTCTTCCGCAATCAGGGCAGCAGCCGTCTACCAGCTGTGACTTAGTCCAGAAAGACTCACATGGTGTACAATAAAGTCCATCATATGAACCCTTATAGATATCTCCCTGATCATAAAGCTTCTTGAAAATCTTCTGAATCTGCTTCTCATGATCTTCATCTGTAGTTCTGATGAATTTGTCATAAGAGGTATTCATCAGGTCCCAGATACGTTTAATCTCTGCAGCCTTCTCATCAACGAATTCCTTTGGAGTATTAAGTTCTTCAAAGGCCTTAGTTTCAATCTTCTGACCGTGTTCATCAGTTCCTGTCTGGAAGCGAACATCGTATCCGATGAATCTCTTGTATCTTGC
>CACZPG010000259.1 GCA_902782965.1 uncultured Lachnospiraceae bacterium | reverse complement strand
GGTGCTATTAAGTCTGGTGCAGATGCAACTCTTAAAGTAGATGCTGATAGACGTGCTCTTATATGTAAGAACCATTCTGCTACACACCTTCTTCAGAAAGCTCTTAAGACTGTTCTTGGAGATCATGTAGAACAGGCTGGTTCATTAGTTGAACCCGGTAGACTTCGTTTTGACTTTTCTCATAATCAGGCTATGACAGCTGAGGAGATTAAGAAGGTTGAAGAAATTGTTAATAAGGAAATAGGTGAAGACCTGAAGGTTAATACTCAGGTAATGTCACTTGAAGATGCAAAGAAGACTGGTGCTATGGCACTCTTCGGTGAGAAATACGGCGAAGAAGTTCGTGTAGTAAATATGGGTGACTGGTCTATCGAACTCTGTGGTGGTACACATGTTCCTCATACAAGTGTTATTGGTACATTTAAGATTGTATCAGAACAGGGTATTGCTGCCGGTGTAAGACGTATTGAGGCTCTTACGGCCGATGGTGCTGCTGCATATTACGCTGATATCGAGGCAAGACTTATAGAGGCTGCAAAGACTGCAAAGACAGAGCCTATGAAGCTGACAGAGAAGATAGCTTCCCTTATGGAAGAAATCAAAGCACTCCAGTCAGAAAATCAGAGTCTTAAGGACAAGATGGCTAAGGCTGCTGCTTCATCTGCAGAGGATGCCGTTGTAGAAGTTGGAGATATTAAGGTTCTTCCTATGGCTGTACAGGGAGTTGATCCCAATGCTCTTAGAAACCTGGGTGATGAATATAAGGCTAAGCTTGGAAAGTCTGTAGTCATCATGGCTTCAGATCTTGGAGGTAAAGTAAGTCTTGTGGTTATGGCTTCAGATGATGCTGTAGCAGCAGGAGTACATGCCGGAAATATCATCAAAGCTATTGCTCCTATCGTTGGAGGTGGCGGTGGTGGCCGTCCGAATATGGCTCAGGCCGGAGGTAAGGATGCTTCAAAAATTGGAGATGCACTTGCTTCAGGTGTAGATGAAGTTAAAAAGCAGGTTGGATAATTCAATCAATGCACAGACTTATAAGAAGATTCGTCCTTGACAAGTTTTGTAAGTGTGATATAATAATTGTCGCGTGTTTATTTGAAAGAATTGTGAACACGATGATTAAATTCCCTAAACGAAGGGAGGGTAGATAGAATGTCAAGCGTAGTAGTTAAAGAAAATGAGACTCTCGACAGCGCACTTCGTAGATTTAAGCGTAATTGTGCTAAGGCTGGTATCCAGCAGGAGATTCGTAAAAGAGAGCACTATGAGAAGCCATCAGTAAGACGTAAGAAGAAGTCTGAGGCTGCTAGAAAGCGTAAGTATAAGTAATAATCAGATTATGATCAGATTGCTTATGAATAATTGAAAGAATCGCCACGGATTATTTTCCGTGGCGTTTTTAATTCAACAGTGTTAAAATAAGTCAGTGGATGTTTATATGATTCATCCCATTGACTTATTTTTATAATACAGGAAGGAATTATTATGGATCCAAGAAGTTCAAACAGACAGAAGGTAACAACCGGTAATTCCAAGGGTGTTCATCGTCGTGGTGAAGGTCTGGGTACCGGACCTGTTGGTAGACAGGATACTTACAGTGGCAGAACCTCTTCAAGTTCCGGAGGACGTGCTGCTAAAATTGGTGGAGGCTCTGGAACAATTATCATAATTATAATTATTATATTTATGATGATGAGAGGCGGAGGCTCTGGAACCGGTACAGGAACTAATACCGGTACAGGAACTAATACCGGTTCTGAAACCTCACAAAGCATAAATCTTACTCCAAGTACCAGTACAAGTGGAGTAGGTTCCGGATCATCTACTACCTCTTTTGGTGATGTCGGAAGTTTATTCGGTGGTTTTTCCGGAGCGCAGACATCTTCCGGATGGCAAGGTGGTCTGAATAATACTGAGAAACTCAATAAAGAAGTCTCTGATAAAGCCAGAGAGAAGAGAACTACCATTCTTGGCGGTGGTAAAGATGTTGTAACCATTATGGTATATATGTGTGGTACAGATCTTGAATCAAGAGGTGGTATGGCTTCTAATGATATTCGTGAAATGGCAGCAGCCAGTATCCCGGATAATGTAAATATTATTCTTTATACAGGTGGATGTACCAACTGGAAAACTCAGGGAATCAGTAATAAAACTAATCAGATATTCAGGGTTCATTCCGGTAAGATTGAACAGCTGGTAGCTGATGATGGCGATAAAGTTATGACTGATCCTGCTACACTTACCAGTTTTATAAAGTATTGTGCTTCAAATTATCCGGCTAACAGACAATGTCTGATTTTCTGGGATCATGGCGGTGGTTCTCTGAGCGGTTATGGTTATGATGAGAAGCATAAATCTTCAGGATCAATGAATCTTTCTCAGATCAATAAAGCGCTTAGTGATGCCGGACAGACTTATGATTTCATTGGCTTTGATGCATGTCTTATGGCTACACTTGAAACAGCTATTATGTGTGATAAATATGCTGATTACCTTATTGGTTCCGAAGAGACAGAACCTGGAGTTGGCTGGTATTATACTAAATGGCTTAATGATCTTGCCGAAGATACAAGTGCTCCAACTATTCAGATAGGAAAGAGTATTGTGGATGGTTTCGTAGATGAATGTAACAGAGTCTGCAGAGGTCAGAAGACTACACTATCCGTAATTGATCTGGCTGAGTTCTCACAGACGGTTCCTGAAAAGCTTATAGCATTTTCTAATACATCCATTGATAAAATTAAAGGTACTGAATATAAGGTTGTTGCAGATGCAAGGGCTGGTTCAAGAGAATTCTCTACTTCTTCAGGAATAGATCAGATTGATCTTGTTAATTTTGCTAATTCAATAGGTACTGATGAAGCTAAAGCTCTCAGTGATACAATTATTGATGCTGTAAAGTATAACCGTACTTCATCTTCAATGACTAATGCATATGGTGTATCTGTATATTTCCCTCGTAAGAGACCTAATAAGGTTGATACAGCGGCTTCTATCAATAGTGCTATTGGTGTTAATAATGAATATAATCAGTTTATGAAGGCTTTTGCCGGTCTTGAAACCACCGGCCAGATATCAGCAGGTGGACAGGGCAGTGCATATGGCTCTTTGTTTGGTTCTTCCGGTTCCGGCAGTACTACTTCTGGGGCTGATGCAATAGGAACTCTTCTGAATGCATTCCTGTCCGGTGGCAGAAGTGTGGAAGGTATTGACAGAGACTCAACTCAATATATGGACGATCCTGCATCCTTCGATGTATCTGAAGCAGCAAGCTATGTAGCTGATAATCAGTTCGATCCATCGTTAATGAAATGGGATACTGAGAGTGATGGTACTCATACAATGAGTCTATCTAAGGAACAATGGGAACTTATCCAGAGTCTTCAGGTAAATATGTTTGTTGATGATGGCACCGGCTATGTAGATATGGGACTTGATAACCTGTATTACTTCACTGAAGACGGTAAGCTAATCGGTGATACTGATAATACCTGGTTCTCCATCGACGGTCAGCCTGTTGCGTTCTATTATGAAGATACTACTACCGTTGGAGAAGGAGATAATGAAGATACAATTGTTCAGGGAAGAGTGCCTGCAATGGTAGATGGACAGAGATGTAATCTTATTATTATCTTCGACAATGAACATCCTGGTGGTTATATAGCCGGAGCAAGATATGATTATACCGATGATCTGTCTGAAATGGGTATTGATGACTCAGCTGATATGACAACGGCAAAAGGTGTTACAGAATTAGAAGAAGGCGCTAAGATAGATTTCATATGTGATTATTATGATTATGATCAGAATTATCAGGATAGTTACCTTCTTGGTGATCAGATAACTTATTCAAAAGATCTGGTACTCAGCTATGAGAATGTTGGTTCTAAATCAAAGATTACTTATCTGTTAACAGATATTTATAATGCAGAGTATTGGACACCGGCAATTGACCAGCAGTAATTATTGTTTGTTTAACAAATATTTAAATAGTAAATAATATTAAATAATAAATACTATAAAAAACACTGTGGAGATTGATCCACAGTGTTTTTACGTTAAGCTATATTTCGATAAATCTTTAATCAATTTCTTCGATTGAAGTATGCCATTCCTGAAGTGAATGTATATTACCGTGATGTCTCTTCTTCATATGGTCAATTCCTTCAGCTGCTGCATGACCGGCAGCAATAGTAGTAATATATGGAACCTTGTACTTGATAGCAGCCTTACGGATGTAGGCATCATCATGAACTGATTCCTTTCCTGAAGGAGAATTGATTATCAGCTGAATATTTCCATTTGAAATAAGATCAAGTATATTAGGTCTTCCTTCATATAGCTTCTTTACCTTCTCAGCAGGAATTCCGGCAGCGGTAATAGTTTCATAAGTATTACCTGTAGCTATAATCTTAAAGCCATTATCGTGAAGGATACGAGCTGTTTCAGGAGCTTCAGGTCTCTCATTGGAATTAAGAGAGATAAGAGCTGTTCCTTCAAGTGGTATCTCTGCCTTTGCTGCTTCCTGAGCTTTGAAATAAGCTCCACCGGCTGACTGTGACATTCCGAGAACTTCACCTGTGGATCTCATTTCAGGTCCGAGAATAGGATCAACTTCAGGGAACATGTTGAATGGGAATACAGCTTCCTTTACTCCGTAATAAGGAATCTTTCTTTCTTTAAGTGCCGGTACAGGAGATGGCTTTCCGGTAAGCTCAGCGGTGATTATCTCTGTAGCAAGAGGAACCATTCTTATACCGCATACTTTTGATACAAGTGGAACTGTACGTGATGCTCTTGGATTAGCCTCGAGAACATATACAACACCGTCCTCAATAGCATACTGCATATTCATCAGTCCGACTACATGCATTTCTTCAGCTATCTTGCGAGTGTATTCTTTGATAGTTGCGAGATTTTCTTCGCTGATGTGTTTAGAAGGTATAATACAAGCGGAATCTCCGGAATGAATACCGGCAAGCTCGATATGTTCCATAACAGCAGGAACATAAGCATGTGTTCCATCGGAGATTGCATCAGCTTCACATTCTGTTGCATGGTGAAGGAATCTGTCTATAAGGATTGGTCTGTCAGGAGTAACACCTACAGCTGCTTCCATATATCCTGTCATACTTTCATCATCGTATACGACTTCCATTCCACGTCCTCCAAGAACATATGAAGGACGAACCATAACAGGATAACCGATTTCATTGGCAATCTTAGTAGCTTCCTCTACAGTAGTAGCCATACCTGCTTCAGGCATAGGGATTTCAAGTTTATCCATCATAGCACGGAAGAGGTCTCTGTCTTCTGCAAGATCAATAACTTCTGGAGAAGTACCAAGTATCTTAACTCCGTTCTTCTGAAGGTCAGAAGCAAGATTAAGAGGAGTCTGGCCACCGAACTGTGCTATAACACCAACCGGTTTTTCTTTCTTGTAGATTGAAAGTACATCTTCAAGTGTAAGTGGCTCGAAATAAAGCTTATCAGATGTGTCATAGTCTGTTGAAACAGTTTCAGGATTACAGTTGACAATTATTGTTTCAAAGCCGAGTTTCTTGAGGGACTTAGCAGCATGAACGCAGCAGTAGTCGAATTCGATACCCTGACCGATACGGTTAGGACCACCACCAAGAATCATGATTTTAGGCTTATCAGTATTTATTTCATTCTTATCTACATCACAATATGTTGAATAATAATATGCGCTATCCTGAGTACCACTTACATGAACTCCCTGCCAGTTTTCTACAACACCGATAGCTTCACGAGCTTCACGAATGCTGTCCTCAGATACGCTGAGTATTTCACTGAGATACTTATCTGAGAACCCGTCTTTCTTAGCCTGTGTCAGGTCTTCATTAGAAGGAACAGATCCTGCAGCATTGTCATCATCTGAATTTGCACCATACTTCCTGATAAGAGCTTCTTCCTCATCAACAAGCTCTTTCATCTGTTCGATGAAATATGTTTTAACCTTGGTTATATCATATATTTCTTCGACAGTAGCGCCTTTTCTAAGTGCTTCGTACATCTGGAAATGTCTTTCGCTGGAAGGAGTGATAAGAGCCTGGAGAAGCTGTTCCTTAGTCATTTCATTGAAGTTCTTAACATGACCGAGACCATAACGGCCTTTCTCAAGGGATCTGATAGCTTTTTGGAAAGCTTCTTTATAATTCTTACCTATGGACATTACTTCGCCGACAGCACGCATCTGTGTGCCAAGTTTGTCCTCAACGCCTTTGAATTTCTCAAATGCCCAGCGGGCAAATTTGATAACTACATAATCTCCATCAGGAACATATTTATCAAGTGTTCCGTATTTACCGCAAGGGATCTCGCTGAGTGTAAGTCCTGAAGCAAGCATAGCTGATACAAGAGCGATAGGGAAGCCTGTTGCTTTTGAAGCAAGTGCAGAACTTCTTGATGTACGAGGATTAATTTCAATTACAACGATTCGGTCTGTAACAGGATCGTGAGCGAACTGAACATTAGTTCCTCCGATAACCTGAATGGCATCAACTATTGCATATGCCTGTTTCTGAAGTCTGTCCTGTACTTCCTTAGAAATAGTAAGCATTGGAGCAGAGCAGAAGGAATCACCTGTATGAACTCCCATAGGATCAATGTTCTCGATAAAGCAGACTGTTATCATGTTTCCATCTTTATCACGAACAACTTCGAGCTCAAGTTCTTCCCATCCGCTGACACATTCTTCAACAAGAACCTGTCCAACCAGAGAAGCTTTAAGACCTCTTGCACATACTGTCTGTAATTCTTCTTTATTGTATACAAGTCCGCCGCCGGCACCACCCATTGTATAAGCCGGACGCAAAACAACAGGATATCCCAGTTCATCAGCAATACTAAGTGCTTCATCAACTGTATAAGCTACTTCTGAACGGGCAACTTCGATACCTAACGAATTCATGGTGTTTTTGAATTCGATTCGATCCTCACCTCTTTCGATGGCATCAACCTGTACACCTATAACTTTTACGTTATACTTATCAAGTACACCGGCATCTGCAAGCTCGGCACATAGATTCAGTCCGGATTGTCCGCCGAGATTTGGCAGAAGAGCATCAGGACGTTCTTTTGCAATAATAGCTTCCAGACGACGTACATTGAGTGGTTCGATGTAAGTTACATCGGCCATTTCTGGATCAGTCATGATAGTTGCAGGGTTAGAGTTGACAAGGACGATTTCATATCCAAGACTTCTAAGTGCCTTACATGCCTGAGTACCTGAATAATCGAACTCACAAGCCTGTCCTATTATAATAGGACCGGAGCCGATTATCAGAACCTTGTGAATATCTGTTCTTTGTGACATAGTCTATTCCTCCTAAGTAATCCCCGGGCTGAGCCCAGTTGAAGATACTATAACACAAAATAAAAAATAAATCTTTATTAAATTTATATTTTTTAATAATGTAAGTATATTGATATTAATGTGGGCAAACTGTACAAATAAACCATTTGTTTATTGACAAATACAACTAAATGTTGTACTCTTAAAAAGATTTAAATATCATTTAAGGGAGGACGAGAGTATATTATGAAAAAGAGAATTCTCAGTTTACTACTCGCAGTTATCTTAGTATTTGGTGTAGCAATCGTTCCTGGATTCGGAACTGATGCAGCAGCAAAGAAAGCAAAGTACACAAGACTTACATTTGCTGATACTAATTCTGATGTAACATTTACTATTTCTGAAGCAGACAGAACAGCAGCAGCTTCACAGCTTTCTACTGTACTTAACAACATGCTTAAGAAGGGTTCAACATTTATTGTTACAGTAAATAAGAAAGAGTATACAGCTAAGAAGGTTGGCAAGCAGGGTAAGGGAAGTATTCAGGTTAATGATCAGGCTCTTACAGATTTCATCGCTGCTAACAAGGGTAAGGCTACAAGCG
The DNA here is from genome assembly GCA_902782965.1 of uncultured Lachnospiraceae bacterium. Taxonomy (GTDB): domain Bacteria; phylum Bacillota; class Clostridia; order Lachnospirales; family Lachnospiraceae; genus Eubacterium_Q. The sequence goes on along the minus strand of CACZPG010000259.1, from coordinate 2,489 downwards.
TTACAGTTTCTGTTAACGTAAAGAAGGTTCTTTCTTTATCAGCTCTTGCTAAGAAGGGAAGTAAGTATGGCTATTCAATCTCAGTTGGAGATGCTACATTTACAGATCTTAAGATTTCTAAGAAGAATAAGATTACTTTCAATGGTAATGGTAAGGCTTTCTCAGGTTATCTTAAGAACGGAAAACTCTATCTTGCAAAGAACAGAAAGAATGCTAAGTTCGTTAAGAATCTTAAGAACGCAGGTGTTGTAAAGGCTGTTAAGGTTGTTAAAGCTAAGACTGCTACACTTGCTAAGTAATATCAAAATTTGAATTAAATTATTTATTTTGTGGATTTAAGCTGTTAAGCCGGATGACTTAGCAGCTTTATCTACGTAATAAGGATAAGGATTGTTATGAATAAATATTTTTATAAATTAAATATATTATTCGTTGTGACTATCCTTGTCACTATGTGTTACGCCAATGTGACTTTTGCAGGTAATATCAATTCGGATGAAGCCAGGGTTATTGGAGTTGCCAGCGGTACTTTTACATATAAAGGAAAAACCTATAAAGCTCATTCCAGCTATATCAATGAATTGTATTCCTATCTAAATGATGATGGTACTGATCTTTCCAAGGATCAGGCTGATTCAGCAATTAGCTATATATACAGTAATGTCAAGGAAGGCATTGATTCCGGATATGTATATGAAGTAAAGTCTCCTGAGGATAATAATGTTGACCTTGATAAGGTCAGTACTCCGGATACTTCAAGTCAGGCTGCCAAAGAAACCGCTAAGGAAGCCAGTGACAAAGAAGTTTCTGAAATGCTTGATGAGATTGACAAGAATTATAAAGAGAGACAGAAATATAGTAATAATTCTGCTTCTGCAACTGCAACTGATGCATCAATATATGTAAATGATGACAGCATAATGGTTTCTACAGATAATGGTGATTATCAGTTTTTTAAGAATGACAGAATAGTTCCTCGGGCATATACATATCTGATATCAATACTGGGTATTTCACTTATAGTTATTAATATCCTTGTATTTATTTTTCTGTATTTTAGTAAATGCATGAGATTCAAATCTCAGGAAAGAAAGAAACCACGCAAAGGCCATCATAAGAGAAGGCGAATCCGTAAGATATGTCGTACAATTCTGACAGTAACTTCAGCTATAGCTATTTCTCTTATTTGTTTTATTATCGCCTTCAGTATAGGTTTCTTTAATAATAACAGAATAATGACTAATATTCAGAATAGCGGATATTTCAGATATGCTTATACAAGATACATCGGTGAAACTACCGAAAGAACCTATGACATGTTTACAGAAGCTGCTACTGAAACAGCTACAGAAGCGCCTTCAGAAGTATTATCTTATGATGAATATATAGTCAAAGAAAAAGTATCTATTAACAGTACTTTTGGAAAAGGATATGATACAAACCAGGAAATATCCGATGACAGTATTGCTCCCTATATTAAACGTATCCAGCTGGACGTAACTGACAGCATTATCATAGGATTTATCTGTTCACTTCTTGCATTTATAATTGCAGTTATCTGTAATATATTTATGGATCTCCGAAGAGACCGTGGTGTAATGTCTATTTCGGTTTCAACTTTTATAGGGGCAGCAGTTACATTTGCATTTGCAATTCTTCTGTCTGTATTCAGAATTGACAGACTATTCTCGGTAGAACCGGGTTATCTGTTTAATTTTCTACAGGATCAGATGGATTATATAATTAAAATCTTTATTATTATCGGACTTCTGTGCGTTGTGATTGGACTTAGTCTTGTGGGACTGTACAAGTCGATGAGAAGAGATAGATAATATAATTTTTTAAATAATTTATTATAACTATATAATATATAGTTTGAAAGGCTGAAAAATATGCGCCTCTTTGATATTCATACTCATATTCTTCCTGGCGTTGATGATGGTTCCCAAAATATGGAAATGTCAATGGATATGCTTGATATAGCATATGAAGAGGGAACTCGGGACATTATTCTTACTCCTCATTATATCCTTGGCAGAAATAATTATTCCTTTCAGGAACTTTCTGAAAAATTTGAAAATTTGAAGAAAGAAATTGCTGAAACAGATAAATATCCTGATTTGAATATCTATCTGGGAAATGAGATTCTTTATGAAGAAGGAATAGTTACCAGACTTCGTGAGGGAGATATTCATACCATTAATGGGACGAAATATATTCTGGTTGAATATAATATCAGAACCCCTTATACTGAGATTGCTCATTCTGTAGATGAGATGACAGCCGCGAGATTCTGGCCAATAATAGCTCATGTCGAAAGGTATCATGCTTTAGAAGGCAGGTTTGACAGGGCGCAGGAGCTCATTGATAAGGGTTGTCTGCTCCAAATGAATATATCCAGCGTCGAAGGCGGTTTTTTGAACGAGAATAAACGCTGGTGCAGGAAACTTATAAGAAAAGGATATATAACACTACTTGGAACTGATGCC
>CACZPG010000258.1 GCA_902782965.1 uncultured Lachnospiraceae bacterium | reverse complement strand
GCTGCTATAACGAGAAGATCAACACCATCAGCTATAAGACCTTCAATATCCTTAACCTGCTGATCAATCTTGTTATCAGAATAAGTTAATGATACGTCACAGCCCTTAGCCTTAAACTGTTCCTCAAGATAAGAACCATCTCTGTTCCATCTTTCAAGTGACTTAGTAGGCATTGCAATGCCGACTTTCTTTCCACCTGCTGAATCAGATGAGCTGTCATCAGCTGTATCAGCTGTGTCAGCTGTATCAGCTGTATCTGCTGCTGTGTCAGCTGTATCTGCTGCTGTGTCAGCTGTATCTGCTGTATCAGATGCTGCACCACAACCAGCGAGCATACTTGCTACCATTGCTGTACCTAAAAGTCCAGCCAGAAACTTTTTCTTAAACATATTAAAAACCTCCTATTTAATAATTGTTTTTTCGTTTCCGATGTAGTAATAGTATCACACCTTTTTTAGCAATAGATTGCAAGATTCTTCCTATTTTTGGCATCTTTTTATTATTTTGTATCAATTTTTCCATAAAAATAGCACAAAATTGTCATAATGCTAATAAATGACAATATTGTGCTACTAAAGAGCGCAAAATGCGAGTTTTCCATATAATTTTAGATTACTGTGAATGTTTGCATCACTTCATATTACTTCACAGTACTTCACTTTACTTCACATCACTCTTCATCAGGAACATTCATGTACACTTCATCACGAAGATGAAAGCCGGAATCAATTACCATTGAGTCCATATTATCCTTATTTACGGCAATAGGCTCTATATAATAGTAAGGAACATCATTCTTACCATCATTTATAGTTTCTTTCACGCCGGTCACTTCTTTATTCTTAGCCAGTTGAAGCGCAAATTCAGCAGCAGCTCTGGCAAGTCTTTCAACCGGTTTGTATACTGTCATTACCTGTGTGCCCTCAACTATTCTCTGACAAGCCTCCAGATCTGCATCCTGACCAACTATCTTAATCTTCCCTGCAAGTCTGGCTTCTGAAAGTGTTCTTATTATAGTAGTGGCTATATTATCATTTCCACACATTATGCCATCTACTTCATTAAGTGTGCTTATATGATCACTTACATATGAAGCTGATTCTTCTGCTTTCCAGCCTGCAGCATGATAACAGTCGACAATCTCAACATCATTAGCTTCCATTACGGATCTGAATCCCTCCTCAACCATTGAAACATTACTGTCTTCATTAGGTCCCGAAAGCATGAGCACCTTCTTATTCGGCAATTCAGCATCCACTAAGGCCTCTCCCATTAATTTTCCAACCATAGTATTATCAAAGGATATATACAGATCTACATTGGCATTCTTAATAAGTCTGTCATATGCTATAACAGGAATTCCTTTATCTCTCGCCTCAGCAACCAGATCACTGAGATCATTAGAATCTATTGCTACAATAACGAGGACATCCACATTCTTTTCAATCAGATACTTGATCTGCTGACGCTGAGTATCGATATCACCATTGGCATTCTGAATATTTACATCTGCTTCATTATCCAGTTCTTTAATTCTGGAAACAAAAATGTCACAGTCACGCTGCCATCTTTCTATAAGAAATGAATCAAAACTCATTCCCACAAGTATTCCATCATTATCTCCCTCTGCCTCTGTATCATCCTGAACAGATGTTTCCCCACATGCTGAGAGAAACACTAATAATACAACAAGAAGAAGTGATATATATTTACGAAATTTATTAATATTAACTATTCTCATATAAATACCCACTATAAGGTGCAGCTGTCCAAACCACACTACGAAATATATTTTATGGACATACTATTTCTTGTACTCTGTAGGAGTAACTCCTACATTTTTCTTAAATATACGACTAAAGTAATTCTGATTAGCATAGCCTACTTCCGAGCAGATTTCTTTCATACTGAGATCAGTATTATCTAACAGATCCTTAGCCTTCTCAATTCTGAGATTAGTCAGATATTCTATAAAATTCTCGCCGGTAGAATCTTTGAATATCTTACTGAAATAATAAGGACTTATATCAACCTCTCTTGAAACGTCTTCAAGGGAGATATCCTTCTGATAATTATTCTGAATATATGAAAGAGCTCTGTCAACAACTCCGTAGGATCTTTTCTCCTTACGATACATTACATTCTGACAAGCTTCAGAAATTTTGTCAACAAACCACTTTCTGAGGGTATCATAATCTGAAGCATTATTTATAAACTTCAGATAATCTTCTCTTGATCTGAATTTATACAGATCTCCTGTTTTTTCATACGCAAGGCTCTCAGCTCTGAGTACAAATTCCAGTGTTTTCAGCTTTATATCATCTGCAAAATTCTTATAATTCTCCATCATCCAGTCGAAAAACAGATTTGCATTTGACATAGCCTCATCAATTTTACCCTGTCTTAGATTTTCAAACAAGGCTGTCTCAATATCAACAGGATAATCATCCTCATATTCACATCCGATGGAAACATCCGAAGAATGAACTACCGATCCGGTGGTCATTGTCAGACTATCAAGAGCTTCGTTATAGGATATCATCTGTTTATCAAGAGTTTTGATAGTGCCGATACCAACCCGGAATATTGCATCCATCTGAGTGTTAAGCCTTCTTACAAGGCTTCTTGCTACATCAATTATTTCAATACGATCATTATAATCAAATTCCTTCTTATCATAAGGCATGAATACGGCAATCTTATTAGCCATGACCGGACCAACCACACCGCTGAAGTAACTCTTCACAATATCTCTCATATCCCTGATGTGGTTCTGGATTCTTACAGAGGTACCGGCTGCATTTGTCATAAAGCTTCCATCCTGATTCTCACCAAAAACAAGAGCTATCATATAACCATAATCACTCTCAACCTCAAGAAGCTTCTTAAAGCTTTCAATATCCTCTTTAAAGAAATCCTGAAAAAGCAGATTATAGATAAATCCACTTTCGAGAATTGGAGTTACAGTTTCCATTTTCTCAAGAATTTCCAGCTCCTTCGTTCGCTTATTCCGCTCCACATCCACCTGTCTCATAGCCTTACGAACCGTCTGAAGAAATTTGTCCTTATCTACAGGCTTATTCAGATATTCCATTACCCCCAGATTTATTGCTTCCTGAGCATAACCGAATTTATCATACGCAGAAATCACAATAAAGGTAATACCGGGATCTCTCTTACTTATTTCCTTAATCGCATCTATTCCATTAATTCCGGGCATTCTGATATCCATCAGAACTATATCAGGCCTGAACCGCTCCGCTAATTCAATTACAGCACGACCTGTCTTTGCTGTTTCTACAAGGATTTCATCGCCGAATTCCTCTTTCAGCAAATATGAAAATGAATCCAGCACGATACCTTCATCATCAGCCATCATAATACGATACATACTTAAGATTACTCCTTGAATAATTCTATATATCTTTTGGAACAGAAATCACAACCTCAGTACCCTGATCTCTGCCACCACTGATTATCTCAACTTCGTTTCTATCATTGTAGTATAGTCTCAGGCGTTCAAAAACATTATTAACGCCAACACCATTTCCTTTATGTGAATCGTCTATCGCCTTCTTCTCTCTGTAGCTTCCGTCCATAATATCGTGGATAAGTTCCTGTGACATTCCTATACCATTGTCCGCTACGCTTATACAGATATAATCATCCACACCATATACAGAGAGAGTTATCAAACCTTCTCTGTCAATATTATGAATTCCATAATTAACACAGTTCTCGACAAGCGGCTGAAGAGTCATTCCCGGAATACGAACTCTGAGCAGTTCCTCATCTTCAATTTCCTTAATGAAATGAATCTCTCCGGAAAACCTAACATTCAGGATATAGATATAAGTATCCACCATCTCTATCTCCTGTGCAAGAGTAACTTCATCATTTTCGGAAATATTATATCGGAAAAAGGCAGCAACATTCTGAATATATTCATAAGTTCTGTCAGCCTTCTCCATCATAGCCAGCTGTGTTCCGGCATTCAGAGTATTAAAAAGGAAATGAGGATTAATCTGAGCCTGAAGATATTTAAGCTGGGCTTCTTTCAGATTTGCTTCCATAAGAATTTCCTTCTCTTTAAGAAGCTGTTCCTTCTCCATACCTTCCCTAAGTCTGCTAAGATAACCCGGAATACTGCTTACCATCTGATTAAAGGCTATAGTAACTACTCCTACCTCATCTTTACTGTGAACTTTAACCAGTCCAACTTCATCCAGATTACCGCCGGCCACTTTATCCGCAGCTAAAGCAAGCTCATGAAGAGGTCTGGTAATATTTCTCGTAACAAGTACCACAAGGAAAATATCAAATAACGCCATAAGAATAAGCATGGTCATACTCAGAATCTCGAGATAACTAACCGCTGAAGACAGTGCTTTATAACTCTGTGTATTAGTTCTGAAGCGATAGCTGTTAAGACCGGTAATATATATTTTAATATATCTGTACATTTCCTCAGATTCTTCAAAACTAGACTTATACTTCTCAATATTACGTCCTCTCTTGGCTTCAATTATGTCGGAAGCAAGCGCCAGATAATCCTCGGACATATAATAGATACTTCTTTCCATCATCTTAAGTCTGTTGTCTGTAACCTTATCTTCAAGACCATTGATAAGCTCACTATAACTCTGCTGAGACCTGTAGTAGTCATCCAAAGAATCCGTACTCTTGGTATTCAGATATCCTGTAATACTGCTTCGAAGTTTATCAAGTGCATCCTCAAGTTCATTAAGTCTTACATTACCTTCATAAATCTCATCCATCTGACCGGTAAGACGATTAATACTTGCATACATGAATACATTTACGGCGAGAATAATAAGCATAGTTCCGACAATAACCATAGACAGTTTGGTACGAAGTCGAAGATCCTTCATCCTTATGTATAATCTTCTCAGTTTATTAGTCATCTTCACCACCGCCTTCCTCAGCCGATGGAGACAGAGTGTCTCTGTCAACCAGACTAATATCAATCAGAAAAAGTCCACTTACATAACCACTATCTTTATATTCATTCAATGCATCTACGGTAGATCTGCCCATCTGCTCGGTGTCCACTACTATAGATGACTTTATAATATTCTTCTCAATAGCCGCATTGATGGTTGGGGACATATAATAACCCAGAATCTCAACCTCTCCAACCTTATTATAATCTACGACCGTCTGGCAAACACGTACAGTATTTTTCTCACTCAGACAAATAATAATATCAGGGACATTTTCTCCCCCCACAAAGATATCTCTTATTTCCTCCTCTGCAGCATAGTCTCTTCCTGTGCTTACCACCTTACTGTTAAGATCTATTTTGCCGGCAAGTCCATTATCTATAATTGTTTCCCTGATAGCCGTCATTATTACAGACTGACTGTTACCTGTGAGGGTTTCATCTATCAGAACAAGAGCATCAACATTTTCGGGAGATTTGCTTTTAGCACACTCAACAACCTGTTCACCATATAGCTTTCCCATATTATATCCGCTCACACCTATGTAACTCTTACGGGCACTGTCTATAATATCATCAGCAACAGTAACAACAGGAATACCGGCTTTTTCAGCATCAACCAGCATTTTCTTGGTACTTTCACTGTCATCACCTTCTACAATGATACCATCAACACCGGAATGAACCGCAATTTTCAGGAGTTCTTTCTTAGTCAGAGTAGAATCCAGATCATCCCCCATCAATTCAACATAAGCATCACTGTTCTCTGCCTCATCAAGAGCACCGTTGTAGACACTCTTCCAGAAGTCATCATCGCTGTTACCGGCAATGATCACATAATAGTTCTTATAAGTATTATCTTTACCGGAGGAAATAATGCTTCGGGTATATTGAAGACGAATGTAAAAAAAGACTACACCAATCACAGCAGTGATCAGGAGCATCACTCCTAAAATCACCGCCATAAAGAGTAGTCTTCTATTAGTCATATCTTTCTTTTTCATATATATCCAAACCTCATACGGTCAGATTTGTCAAATGATAACCTAGGAATCAATGCGTGCTTCCTTGGAATTCTCCTCTATGTATTTACGTCTCGGAGCAACTTCTGTACCCATAAGTGTACTGGTAATAGAGGAAGCCTCAGCACGACTGGAAATCATAACCTGTTTCAGCACTCGGTGTTCAGGATCCATGGTGGTTTCGAAAAGCTGACTTGCGTCCATTTCACCAAGTCCTTTGTACCGCTGAATCAGGAATTTTCCGGAATGTTCCTTTCTATATTTCTCAAGTTCATCATCCGAATACAGATATTTAGCCTTCTTTCCTTCTCCTACTCTGTAAAGCGGAGGTATGGCAATATAAATATGTCCTTCAGTTATAAGCTCCGGATAGAATCTGTAGAAAAATGTAAGCAGCAATGTAGCTATATGCGCACCATCCACATCTGCATCTGTCATGATTATAATCTTATCATAATTTAGCTTTGATATATCGAAATCATTTCCGAAGCCTGTAGAAAATCCACATCCAAAGGCATTAATCATCGCCTTTATCTCTGCATTCTCAAGAACCTTTGATACAGGAACCTTCTCAACATTAAGAATTTTACCACGAAGCGGAAGTATCGCCTGATACTTTCTGTTACGGGCAGACTTGGCAGAGCCGCCGGCCGAATCACCCTCGACTATAAATATCTCACATTTATCTGCTTCATTGCTCTCCTGGCGAACAAGCTTACCGTTTCCTTCAAAGGAAAACTTATTTAGATTTATCTTAGTCTTGTTCTTAGCTTTCTCTTTGGCAGTTTCAACAGCTCTGTCAACTATATCCTTCAGAACATCATAGTTTCTGTCAAAGTAAACCGTAAGCTGTTCACGCATAATAGCATCCACCGCCTGTGTCACATCAGTATTGGACAGTCTGATCTTGGTCTGACCTTCAAACTGTGGATCAGGATGTTTCACAGATACTATGGCCTGAACTCCCTGTCTGATGTCAGCACCGGAAAGGTTACTGTCTTTCTCTTTAAGAACTCCCAGCTCATTACGGGCATAATTATTTATTATCTTTGCAAAGGCAGTTTTATAACCGGTTACATGGGTACCACCCTCCGGATTCGTTATATTATTAGTGAATCCAATTACATTTTCATCACCATCTTCAGTACATACAAATACTATATCAGCTTCTATTCCGTTTTTCTCACCTTTAATAGATACAACCGGTGAAGTCTTGGTCATATCTTTGGAAATATCTTCAACAAAAGCTGTCAGTCCGCCGGGCTGATGAAAGACCTCCGGCGCATATCCATCTCTCTTATTCACAAACGTAATAGTCAGTTCCGGATTCAG
>CACZPG010000257.1 GCA_902782965.1 uncultured Lachnospiraceae bacterium | reverse complement strand
GCTTTATACTCTTCTTTACTTCTTCAATATTCCAGGTGTTTACAAACTGAAACTCAATCCCATATCTGGCATAAACATTTGTCAGAAGTCTGTAGCTTCCACCATACAGATCACTTGTTACTATTACGTGATCCCCCGGAGAAAACAACCTGAGTATTAATGCTATGGCCGACATTCCGCTGGTAGTAGCAACGGCATCCGCTCCTTTTTCAAGAAAAGCTATTTCCTTTTCAAATGCTCTTCTGGTTGGTGTATCACATCTTGAATAATAAAATTTCTCAGGATCATAATCCTGCTCCGGATGATGAAATGTTGCCGATCTATAAATCGGAACACTCAGTCCACCTGTTATTGGATCAGGACCTGACCCACGGGCCAGTCTTGTATTCTCTCTCATTTTCCTGTTACCTCTATTTATATAGTTACTGCTTTGCTTTATACTTAAGCTTTCCATCCATATACTCAGTCTGCTGGAATAGATGACATTTATGTGCTGCAGGCGAGCAATTGATTCCACAGGTATATCCACAGAGCATTTCCTGAGGAGTTTTTCTATAATGCTCCTCCATGGCATCTATAACCTCATGATATGGAATCAGCGGATCAATTCCGGCTCTTGCCAGATCAGCATAAAGCGGTGCAGTTACCGCGGCTCTTACGGTTCTTGTAATACATGGAAATTCTTTTCCTCCAGGTATAACATCACACACCAGACCAAGATTTGCCTGGAGCGCCATGGACGCTGCATTTTCAACCTGATCCGGAGTAGCTCCACTCATCTGGGCAACTGCTGCAGATGCCATGGCATTACATACTCCCGATTCTCCAACACAGCCTCTCTCTCCGCTCGGGTTAGACCTTGTATATGCTATCGCTCCGAAGGCCGCTGCAATTATCAGTCCTTCTATAAGCTTTTCATGGCTGTAACCCTTAGTCTCTCTTACAGCATCAAGAGCACTGAAGAGATAACCTCCTCCGGTTCCCATAGGACCGGGAACTATCTTGACTCCCGGAACCTTTGCATTTGTTGAGAGAGCATTTTCAATGATTCTCTGAGTGAGAGAATCTGTAAGCTGTTCTTTCTCCTTTTTATATCTGTCCCAGTGTTTACCATATACCGGAAGCACCGGAGTATCCTTTACATTGTTTACTCCCAATTCTTCAAGAGCATGAACCTGGTGATAAAGTATATCTGCTACCTTCTCAAACCTGTCTATTATCTGCTCCCTGCTCCAGCCTGAAAAATCTTTTTCATATTCTATGGCTGCATCCACAAAGGATATTCCTCTTTCCTCGGCTATCTGCTTCCACTGAGTTACCGTATCGAACAGCTGCGGTTTTCTTTTCAAGGATGTCACTACCGGAAGCAGTGCAGGATATGTTCTATATTCAAGTCCTTTAGATCTGATGATATCGATAAGATTCTCATCCACCTTCGTATCAGTCTCAGCGAATATACCTTTCTTGCCTGTTGAATCCTTTACGATGTTTATATCAACAAATGTATCTCCCAGCTCCTTTTCTATAAAATCTGAAAGAGCCTCTGTCACATCATCTTTCTTATTCCATATCAGAAGACCGTAGGTATCTGCCTGATAACTTACTTCAAAATCATTCAGTCTGTATGCCCGGATCATTCCTCCGCCTATTGAACTGACAACAGCTGTTCCGGTTTCTCCACCTTTTCCTCTGATAACCACATAAGCCGAATAAGGCGGGATACCTTCAGCTTCTATTCCTTCCTTAAACTCATAGGACAGTCCCTTCTCTCTGGCTATTTCATGAGCAGAGAAAAGTCTTTCATCTTCCGTATCAAAATCCAGTATTCCTCCGAGATATGCCCGATCCTCCATAAATGTTCCCAGACTATCTATCGTATGAGAACCGGGAGCAAATATAAATGTAACCTCCTCAGGTTCTGAAAGAACACTGTATCTCGCAGTCCTTGCAGCTCTTGAGGTTCCTGCAAATCCACCGCTGGAGCCGGGCTGCATGATTGGTCCGAAAACATCGTTAAAAAAATCCGGGTAAAAAATCTTTTCTGCCATATTATTTCCTCTTTTCTGTTACTTAATCGAGAGGTATCTGTTTAAATGATATAATCATCATATTCCAGATATCTTCGGAGAAACTGTCTTGTTCTCTCTTCCTTAGGTCGTGTAAAAATCTCACTCGGTGCGCCGGTTTC
>CACZPG010000256.1 GCA_902782965.1 uncultured Lachnospiraceae bacterium | reverse complement strand
GGCTAAAATGATACATAACTAAATTGAAAGACTTATTTTCAAGAGGGAGCGATTATGAGGGTTAATATTGAAACTGAAAGACAGGATCTGTTTGATGTCAGTATTCTGATAGGTATGAGGATACATATAAGAGGCAGCGTCACAGAAAATGCGTTAAAAGAGTCTTTTGAAAAAGCAGTGAAAACTCATGAGATTCTCGGAATGAGAGTTGGGATAGATGATGAAAATGTAGCTTACTATGAAACTGCTCAGAACTCTACGGATAATACAAACCATGAGGACATTAAAATAGAAAACAAAAATGTACTGACATTTTGTACTGATAGCTGGTTGGATATAATAAAGAGAGAAGAGAAGAAGCGGTTCAGGATAGAAGAGGGAGAATTTCTAAAAGCCTTTGTATATGAAATGGATGAGGAGGGCTGTGGTATTCTATTCCTTATGCATCATCTCGGAGGTGATGGAAAGTCTCTGGTGTACTTTATTGAAACATTTATGAATGAATTATCCGGTCTGAACAGTATTGAGTTTTCAGAGAATGAAAAGGTATTAGAAATTCGTACCATTCCGGCAGGTGATATGAGTGATGAAGCTCTTAAGGATAAAGTTGGTCCCCTTGCAATAGTTCCAAAGATTTATAATGCCAAATGGCAGAAGGAAGAGAAAAGGAGAACCTTTGATTTTTTTGATCTGGATGAGGCTTACGAAACCTATTGGAAGGATAAGAGTTCAACTATACAGGAATATGTTATATCTCCGGAAAGGGTGTCAAAGATTCTTTCAAGATGTAAAGAATGGAATATCGGTTTTACTGCATATATAACGACTTCCTTTCTGAGATGGAAGGGTACTAAGATGGATATTGGATATGCGGTTGATGCCAGAGAAGACGGTAACAGAAGTATGGGTAATCAGGCTACCGGTATATCCATAAAATATGCATATAACTATGATAAATCTTTCGAGTATAATGCTATTAAGGTTCAAAAGCTGATGACAAAGAAACTGGAAGATGACGAGGCCAGACGTTTTGTTCTTTCATTTATGGCAGCTTTTGATAATTCACTGCTTGATGCTCTTAACCTGGAGCATGCAGGAACATTTAGCAGCAAGACTTCGAAAAAACTTGCCAAATTGCTGGGCTATGGAAAGAAGACTAAGGATCTTTCTATTACTAATCTTACAAGACTTGATATTCCGGATACATATGGTGACTTTAAGCTGGATTATTTCTCCTTCATTCCGCCGGTAATTTCTTATGGAAGAAATATATTAGGTCTGGCTACATTAGGTGATTGTACAGTAATGACTCTCCATAGAGTCAAATGAACTATATAACTTATTGATAATGAATAGAGGCATATGTCTCTGCATACGATTAGAAATTTAGAGGAGAATAAAAGAATGAATCTAGATAGCATTTCACAGGAACTTGACAGATTATATGAATTTGAAATAAGTAAGTACATCGAAAGGTGCGAAGAAATCAAAAAATCCGGTCTTAAGGTGTATCGTAACTCCCAGGGCAAGCATAAGGTTGTTATTTCGGGAAATGGTTCTCAGAATATGAATGATCATCATAATCGTTATGATTCCGGAAATGTTAAGAAAGAAAACATTTTGATCAGAACGAGAAAGAAGATAAAAAGAAGTATAGAGAATATCAAAGCTATTATCAGATTTATTAAGATTCTTCATGAGAATCAGAAGTATTAAAAGGAGGTTGCCCATGACGGTATATGAGAAGCTGCTTGAAGTTAAGGATGATGATTACAAAGCTTTCCAGGCTAAACTGGTACCTAATATTTCTCCTGATACTATAATAGGTGTCAGAACTCCTCAAATGAGAATGGTAGCAAAAGAGGTATTTGGAAGTGATATTCAGGAAGAGTTTCTAAATGAGCTTCCCCATAAGTATTACGAAGAAAATCTTGTACACTTTTTTGTTCTTGCATTGATAAAAGATTTCGATGAATGTGTAAGTAAAGTTGAAGAATTTCTGCCCTATGTGGATTGCTGGCCGGTTTCTGATCAGGCAACACCTAAGTCCTTTAAAAAGAATCATCAGAAACTTCTCCCTTATATTAAGAAATGGATCTCTTCAGAGCATGTGTATACAGCAAGATTCGGTATCCGTATGCTTATGAATGAATTTCTTGGAGAGGATTTCAAGGAAGAATATCTGGAACTTGTGGCTTCTAAAAGGGGAGAGGATTATTACCTTAAGATGATGGTGGCCTGGTATTTTGCTACGGCTCTTGCAAAAAGATATGATGAAAGTGTTAAATATATAGAAGAGAGAAGGCTTGATGAATGGGTTCATAAGAAGGCTATTCAGAAAGC
>CACZPG010000255.1 GCA_902782965.1 uncultured Lachnospiraceae bacterium | reverse complement strand
GCTTTCAGAGATGATAAAAAAGAAGAGGGTGCTGAGGCATAAGAAGTAAATATAGATTATTATAAGTTTATCGTATTGAGCGAATTTGGAGAAGGAGGACACATCATATGAAGAATATCTGGCATGACATTGATGAATCAAGAATTTCGCCGACAGATTTTATTTCTGTAATAGAAATAAGTCGTGGAAGCAATATGAAATATGAGCTGGATAAGGAAACCGGCATGCTTAAGCTCGACAGAGTTCTGTATACAGCTACGCATTATCCTGCGAATTATGGTTTCATTCCGAGAACTCTTGGTGATGATCATGATCCTCTGGATGTACTTGTATTATGTAGTGAGAACATAATGCCTCTTACACTTGTAAGAACCCATCCGATAGGTGTTATGAAAATGCTTGACAGCGGGCTGGGTGATGAGAAGATTATTGCTGTTCCGGATGTGGATCCGACTTATAAGATCTATACTGATATCAAGGAACTTCCTATGCATATGTTTGATGAAATTCAGCATTTCTTTACGGTTTATAAGAACCTTGAAGGTAAGGAAACTATTGTGGATGATGTGCAGGGAGCAGAAGAAGCGATTGGCATTATTGAACACTGTATAGATAACTATAAGAAGAAATATGGTGTCAGCAATTAATCAGATTTAGGATGCCATTAGTTGCAGGTTTTATCTTATATATATTTTATTGGAGTAATCAGATGTATGATTATCTTATAGTTGGAGCGGGACTTTTCGGAGCTGTTTTTGCACAGTGTGCAAAGGAGGATGGAAAGTCCGTTCTTGTAATAGAGAAAAGAAATCACATAGCCGGAAATGTCTACACTGAAAATGTAAACGGTATTAATGTCCATAAATATGGCGCTCATATTTTCCATACAAATGACAAGGAAGTATGGGAGTATGTTAACAGGTTTGCAGAGTTTAATGATTACATTAATTCTCCGATAGCTAACTATAAAGGGGAGTTATATAATCTACCTTTCAATATGAATACCTTTCATCAGATGTGGGGAGTGAATACTGCAGAAGAAGCTCAGGCTAAGATAGAGCAGAGCAGAAGAGAGGCCGTGCTTGGGTTTATTAACCGGAATGGATCAGCAGCCGGATTATCAGATGATATTTCTGATTTCGTTCCACAGAATCTTGAACAGCAGGCTATTTCATTGGTCGGACCTGATATATATGAGAAGCTTATCAAGGGATACACGGAGAAACAGTGGGGCAGACCATGTTCAGAACTCCCTGCATTTATTATAAAGCGACTACCGGTAAGATTTACGTATGATAATAATTATTTCAATGCTGTTTATCAGGGAATCCCCATCGGGGGATATACCCGTATGGTTGAGAAGATGCTGGAGGGTGTAGAAGTCAGACTTGGAGTTGATTATCTGGCTGAAAAGGACATGTATGATCGGCTTGCAGATACCGTGGTATATACCGGTCCAATAGACGCATATTTCGATTATAAGCTGGGACCCCTGGAGTACCGCTCTGTAAGGTTTGAAACGGAAATACTGGACACTGAGGACTATCAGGGGAATGCTGTAATTAATTATACTGATTCGGAGACGCCATGGACCAGAATAATTGAGCATAAATGGTTCGAATTCGGTAAGAACGAGAACGGAAATCCTATTTCCCAAACAATCATTTCCAAAGAGTTTAGTAATGAATGGAATGTAGGGGATGAACCTTATTATCCGGTGAATGATGATAAGAATCATAAATTGTATCAGAGATATCGTGAGCTTGCCGGAAATGAGAATAAAGAATTATCAGAACTTGCAGTGAAGTGTCGGAGAGTGATCTTCGGTGGCAGGCTGGGTGAGTATAAGTATTACGATATGGATCAGGTCATTGCAGCAGCGCTAAGGTGTTATTACAGTAATTGAAAAAGTATGTATTACAATGCCTGAAAAAAGTATGTTTTACGATACTTGAAAAATATATTGACAAGTATATATACATATTGTATCGTAACTAATCGTAAGAGTAATAACAATCCGGATTCGGATAGTTTTTTATCTATTAAAGAAATGTAATTCTGAGCCTGTGGGCGAGGAATCTGTATAATAATCTTTTGGGAGGAATAAGATATGATATTTGACAAACTGGTAGAGATAATGATGGAACATTTATCTATTCAGCCACAGGATGTAACTATGGATACTTCATTTAAGGATGATCTTGCAGTGGATTCTTTGGATCTTTATGATCTGGTTATGGCACTTGAAGAGGAATTCAATATTGAAATGCCACAGGAGAGAACTGCTGAAATCGAGACAGTAGAGGATCTTATCAAGATTCTTAAGGAACTTGGAGTAGAAGAGTAAATAGAATATTGATATTAAATGTATCAATAATAAATAATGAGATGATTTAAAAATCCGTGTCCCATATGAATGGTACACGGATTTTTTGTGTTATTTATATAATAGGAAACTGCGTTCCCTATTATATAAAAAACGCTCCGCTAAGGATGCGTCTCGGCGCGATAGGT
>CACZPG010000254.1 GCA_902782965.1 uncultured Lachnospiraceae bacterium | reverse complement strand
GCATTATCCAGTGAAGGCTATGATAAGGTATTTGGTTCGCTTTATGGAATAAGCGGTGTTTTAAAAGAAGACTTCATTCATCTTGAGGGGTTGAGTGATGAAGAGTTAAGTCGTATCTATGCGACACCATCCAGTTATCTGGGATCATGCAGATACAAGATGCCGGGAGTGGATGAGGATCCGTCAATCTATGAGAAGATTTTCGAGATTCTGAACAGATACGAGGTAGCTGCCTTTTTCTACATCGGTGGAAATGATTCTATGGATACAATATCCAAACTGGCAGAATATGGTAGTAGTATAGGGAGCGATATCCGCTTTGCGGGTGTTCCGAAAACTATAGATAACGATCTGGTAAATACAGACCATACACCGGGTTTTGGATCGGCTGCAAAGTTTATAGTTGCATCCATGCTGGAGTTTGCTCATGATACCTCGGTATATAAAACTCCGACAGTTACATTAGTAGAAATTATGGGAAGAAATGCGGGATGGCTTACTGCTTCTGCAGCTCTTGCAAGAAATGAATACAGCAGTATTCCGCAGCTTATATATCTTCCTGAAGTTCCTTTCAGTACGAAAGGTTTTATAAATGACGTTAAGGAAGTTCTGAAGACAACCAATAATGTGGTTGTTGCAATTTCCGAAGGTCTGCAGGACGAGAATGGAACATATCTTTCTGCAACAAAGGCTGCATGTGATAAGTTTGGACATGCCCAGCTATCCGGTGTCGGAAAGATTCTGGAAAATCTGGTAAAAGAAGAAATAGGTGTTAAGTGCCGTTCAGTTGAAATAAATATTCTTCAGAGATGTGCGGCTCATATGGCTTCTGCTGCTGACCTTGAAGAGTCAGAACTTCTGGGGAAGAAGGCTGTTGAGTATGCTGTAAAGGGTAAGACAGGGTATATGACTACCATAGTCCGTACATCTAACGAGCCTTATGAATATAAGATTGAGACAGCAAAACTTGATGGTATTGCTAATCAGGTTAAGCAGGTTCCAATCGAGTGGATTAATGCATCCGGAAATGATGTTACTTCAGAAATGATAGACTATGTTCGCCCTCTGGTATGTGGAGAAGTTCAGCTGGAGTATAAAGACGGAGTTCCTGTGTATGCTGACATATCACATCTTACGAGAGCAACAGTATAAAATACACTTTATATCAATAACAGATGGCATCCTTCTATAGTAATTATGGATGCCATTTTATATTAATAATTGATTGTATTTTTAAATTTTTGTGATAAAGTAATAGGAGTTGGTTTTATCAACTATAATAAAGCGGAAAGAGGTTTATTATGAGTAAAGAAAATCGTGACAGCTGGGGTTCACGTTCCCAGTTCATTCTTGCATCAATCGGATCTGCAGTTGGTTTGGGTAATGCCTGGCGTTTTCCTGGACTTGCAGCAAAGCATGGTGGTGGAGCATTCCTGATGGTATACCTTCTGGCTATGCTTGTAATTGGAATTCCATTTCTTATGATGGAGATTTCTATTGGACGTAAGATGCATCGTGGCGTTCCGGGAGCACTTAGAGCAATTAATAAGAAGACTGAGCCAATAGGCTGGTTTGCTGTTTCCAATGCTTTTGTTATCTCTGTTTACTATGCAGTTGTTTTCGCATGGGTAATCATGATGTCCTTTGCAAGCTACAAGTTCGCAGGCCTTACCGGTGATAGTGATACAGCTGCAGGAATATGGGCTGGTTTAATAAAGACAACAGGTACTACATCAGGTTATGGAACAATAGCATTTCCTGTTCTCGGAAGTCTGGTTATTGCCTGGGTACTTATTTATGCATGTATTCGTAACGGCCCAAATACTGTTGGTAAGGTTGTAAAATATACCGTATTTCTTCCGGTAATCTGTCTTCTTATCCTTGCTGTAAAGGGTATTGCAATGCCAGGCGCAATGGAAGGCTTAGCGAAGTTTTTTATTCCTGATTTTTCATCACTTGGAGAACCTGAAATCTGGGTTGATGCTATCGGTCAGGTATTCTATTCACTGTCTATTATGATGGCTATCATGGTAGCTTACGGTTCCTTCCTTGATGAGAAGAGTAATATTGCAGTAGATGCTATAATTATTGCATTTTCGGATTTTGCAATCAGCATTCTTTCAGGTATCGTTCTCTTTACAACAATGAGCGGAACCGGTCAGTTAGATAACATGACATCATCCGGTATAGCAACTGCATTTATAGTTTATCCACAGTCTATTGTACTTTTAACTAAGAGTGGAGTAGCCAATGCAATATTCGCATTCGTATTCTATTTCTGCCTGTGTACACTGGCAATTGATAGTGCATTTTCTATCATCGAAGGTGTATCAACAGCAATTTCTGACAAATTCCATTTGTCACCTAAGAAGACAACACTTACGCTTTGTATCGTTGCAAGTATCCTTTCTCTCTGGTTCATAACAGGAGCCGGTCTTGCATGGCTGGACATCGTTGATAACTGGTGTAATGCCTACAGCCTGATTTTGGTAGGTGTTCTCGAAGCGATAACAATTGGCTGGCTTTTTGATCCTAAGAAGGTTCTGAAGGAAGTTAACCGCAATACAGAAAACTTTAAGATGCCGGCTTGGTGGTTTGTGACCTCCATTAAGTTTCTTGCACCGATCACACTGACAGGATTCTTCATATGGAATCTGGTTGCACTTTTCAAAGCAGGTGGTATCTATGGTGCAGCAGACGGATATTCTCTTGCAGCTAACATAATCGGTGGATGGGTTATCCTTGCACTTTGCGTCTTCAGTGGTTTTATTGTAAAGATCATTGAGAAGAATCTGGCAGCGAAGGGTTATCAGCCGGATGAAGATGTTTGGGAAGATACTGCAAACTAAAAAGATAAATTGAAGAATAAATGTATTTGATGTTTTGAAATAATGAAGAGCTTGTCAGAAATGATGAGCTCTTTTTTCTTATGTTGCCTATATCGCTTATATCGTTTTTTGTTTTTTGCTTTTATTGACTGATGCATATATTATGGCTAAAATGAGGTAGAGGAACTATTTAACGAGAGAGAGAATAATAATGCTTTGATCTCACAGTTTTTATCGGGAGTTGTTATTGGAATAATATCCATGGCTTCGAAAAACCGGAATAGGTAGAAAAAATATTTTAATATAAACGAAAAGGAGAAGAGTTAATATGAAAGTCGTTCTAGCAGGGGCATATGGTAATCTGGGAGCGGATGTATTCAGAACTCTCATTAAGGAAGGACATGAAGTTGTTGCGCTTGATATGATGCAGCGTGATATCGGGGTGACTTCTGATTCTAAATTTGTACAGATTGATGTTACTGATCCGAAGACACTGGAAGGTGTATGTGACGGAGCGGATGTGGTTATTACAACTGTGGGACTGACTAAGGGTTCTGCAACCGTAAGTAACTATGATATCGATTATAAGGGTAATCTGAATCTTCTGAAAGAAGCAAGGAGAGCAAAGGTTAAGCATTTTGTATATATATCGGTGATCAAGGCTGATAGGGCGCCTAAGGTTCCGATGGTTCACGCTAAGTACCTGTTCGAACAAAAACTGAAGAAGAGCGGACTGACCTATGTTATTCATCGTCCTACAGGATATTTCTATGATATCGTAAAGGTGTTCAAGCCAATGGTTGAAAAGGGCAAGGTAACACTTCTGGGTAAAAAGGATGTTCATGCAAATGTTATCTCTACCGAAGATTTCGCAGAGTTTATCGTTAAGCATATGCTGGATGAGAATAAAATGTATAACGTAGGAGGAAAAGAAACTTACTCCTATGAAGAGATTGCAAATATGTGTTTCAAAGCAGCCGGTAAAAAACCTGTTGTAAAAAGAGCTCCGGTATGGCTCTTTGATGTGCTGGCATTTGCTAATTTTCTAAAGAAAAACGGCAAGGATGCGGTTATCCGTTTCTCTAAATTCACACTTACCGATGATATGGTTGGAGACACGGTTTATGGAGATATGAGCTTCTCACAGTATATCAAGGATAGCTTCTAGGAAGGAGTAGACATGGTTCTATATTTCAGTGGTACCGGTAACAGCAGATTTGTTGCTGAGAAAATAGCAGAAGAAATTGGTGATGAAACAGTAGATATAAATAAATATCTGAAGGGTAATGAAGAACCGGATTTTAAAAAAGGTGGTACATATGTTTTTGTAGCGCCGTCATATGTTTCAGCTATTGCAAGACCTATGACGGATTTCATCTATGAAACAACATTTCCCAAAGGAATTAAAGCTTATTATGTGGTGACCTGCAAGGCTTCTATGGGAGTGTCCCCTGAAATAGACAGAAGACTTTCCGGAAGAAAAGGCTTTAAATACATGGGGACTGCAGAGGTTAAGATGCCACAGAATTATCTTGTT
>CACZPG010000253.1 GCA_902782965.1 uncultured Lachnospiraceae bacterium | reverse complement strand
TTATATTTTGAAGGAACTATAGTATTCTCATATGTCTTTGTAAGGTGTTTCTCTGCTGACTTAGGATCATAATCACCACTGATAATAGCAACCTTACCACCATTAAGACCATTTACGATCATATCCTCACAAGCCATAAATACAAGAGTTTTCTGACGATCATCAATCATCTGTTTGATCTCATAATTAGTCTTTGACTTCTCAAGGATAGCATTCTTACGTACTTTGAAGGCCTTAATCTTCTCTTTGATACTGAAGAACATCTTCAGAAGAGATGGATTAGCATTTACATAATCATTGATCCATGTAATTTCAACATACTGATGTTCAATCTTATTAGAGAGCTCATATACATTGTATCCATCAAATACAACATTAAGTGTCGTAAAGAGCTTCTCAAGGATCTCATACTTCTCTTCCCAAGGTCTGCCGGAAACATCAGAATTTACAAGTTCCTTAATTCCACATTCATAGAATACAAGATTGTACTCATAAAGACCTTCAAAAATATTAGTCTTTCCTGTGAGCTGAGCACCTGCACCAAGAATCTGGAGATTTTTCTTCATATCAGGTTCATTCTCAATATAAAGGTAAACCTTCTTAACGAATGCCGAAACTTCTCCGATAAGAGTATCGATTCTCTTATTATAAAGTTCCTGCTTTGATATAGCTGTAAGAACATTTCTGCTCAGTACACTTGTATCCTGTGTGCTGTTAACATTTCTGATAAGCTCTTTAAAGCTTTCATATACAGCCATATTGTCAATAGGAATAAATTCAGCATTAAGTCCATAGAATTCAAATGCTTTATTATAATCCTTATTAGCAATAAAGGTATTGAAAAGACCAATAGATAACTGAGTCTTATAATCATTTCCTACATGAGGATCCTCAACAACATAATCATACAGAACTTCAAGATTGCTGAGATAAGCATCTGAATTAGCAAGGGATGTAGGAAGTCCCATATCCATTACAACATTTATAAGATCAAGGTATCCCAGAAGCGCTTTATCAAAATTCTTTGGTCTGTCATCATCCTCAAGGATCTGATAGCTTACATTTATGAGAAGCGGAGCAATACGCTCACCAATGAGTCTCATAGCCTCTCCGAACTTCTCTCTCTGATACAGATAAATAAGCCAGATACTGTATCTGTAAATACCTGTAGTATTGATCGGAGCATCTATATCAGAAGGATCAATATCGCCATAAACAAATTTAAAAAGCGGTTCGATCCACTCATCAATTTCATATCTGCCTTTAGCTTTGATATTTTCATCAACAAATTCACCAAGTTCATAAAGCTTAGTGCACTGAGACTTAATATCCTCATCAACATTCATGGATTTAAGATCAAAGTTGCTATCCTTGAGATAGTCAATGACCAGCGCATAAAATCCATCCTCAACCTGCTCGTTAAGGAATCTGATAAGTAACCCCTTGTTGTTCGAAGCCGCAATGGATAAAACATTATTATCACTGCCCGTAATATTAGCTGGTAATGCCATATACCACCCCTCCTATTTCTATAACTTAATAACTCTAAAAGCCTTTAGTTTATGCCTAAATGCCCACTTCTAATTGTACTTTAATTAAAAATATTAGTCAACGTCATTTTGTCAATTTTTTACAGTTTTTTTTGTTAAATCTGTACAAGTCCGGCCATTTTAAGTATTGCCATGGCATTTCTTGTTGTACATCTGCCATCTTTTATCTTGTAATCAAACTTAAGGGTGTTATTCTCATAGTACTCTTCAAAATGATAATTATTTACAGCCCCTTTATCTATAGTCAGATCACATAATTCGAAATCATGAGTAGTAACAATGACCATGGCATTTCCGGCAGAAAGCTTCGTAAGCGCTTCTCTCGCACCTACAATCCTGTCAGCAGAATTGGTGCCTTTAAATATTTCATCAATAAGGCACAGCGCAGGAACATCCTGATCACTTTCCACATATTCAGCCATTTCTTTAATCCTGAGTATTTCAGCGTAAAAGGTCGAAATACCACCCGACACATCATCCATTACTCTCATAGAAGTAAATATCTTCATGTATGGCATTCTGTAATATTTTGCACATACAGGACAGCCGGTAAAGGCAAGAACCATATTGATGGCAATGGTTCTGAGAAACGTGGTCTTTCCCGACATATTTGAACCGGTTATAACTGTTAACGCTCCGGAAATATCAGAAGTATTACTTACAACACTCTCACTTTCAAGAAGGGGGTGATAAATATCCTTCATGCTAAGCTCAGGATCCTTAGAATAAACAATTTCCGGTCTGGTAGTTTCTCTGATCACCGGAAGCACGGCAAGAGACTGAAGTTCCTCAATATCAGAAATAATATCTATAGATTCTTCAAACACGTTACCATTCTTGCGACTCCATTTATAAGCCGCCAAAGCTATATAATAGTCCCAGCCCAGGAACCCCGAAAGAACCATATGAATAATAGGATTAAACGAAATATTATTAAACGAGCCTATGGTTCCAAGTTTTTTGATAGCTGCAAGAAGCCCATCATGACCTTTTACTCTTTCATGTATACTTTTAAGAAGATCTGATTTGAATTCCTCATTTCCGATCAAACTAAGTAATTTATAATAATCTCCGGCAACACTTCCATACTTTGTAACCGAAGAAGTAAACGACTCAATCAGCGACTGTGGTCCCCAGGTAAGAATAAGACCGGCAACAAACGTAATGAGAATTCTGCCCGGATTCAATCCCTTAGAGAGAACAAGAGCTATCATCACTATATTAATAACAGGGATAATAATCATAAAGAGATACATCCAGAAAGGAAAGCTTTCCGAAGTCTTCTCTGAATTCTGTGTATCATCAGTTTTATTCTCATTGTCCTGAGAATCCACATTCTCATTATCAGAATTATTTCTAAGAGCTTCCTTCTCTCGTCTCTGAACAATTCTTTCAGAAGTCGATTCAAAGTCAAGCATAAAATCTTTTTTGCCCGAAAGTTCAGTAATGGCATCATATCTCTCACTAATACCCAGCGAAGTATCTCTGGCAAATGTAAGAGAATCCGCCAGTTTCTTCCGGCCCTCATCTGTATGAGCTACATTAATCAGCTGAAATAAAGAGGATGGACCAAGAATATCAAGATCATAGGCAATCAAAGGTGTACTGTTTTTTTTCAGAAAATCCGAACCATCATCTTTAAATTTCTTCCATTCATCACCAAATCTCATCAAATATCTGTTAATTACTGTAGATTTAGCTTTTAGTGCCAGAATCTTCTCATCTATTCCTGCATGATATTTAACCAGAAAGACGAATACAATAACAGAAATAACAAAAGCAGAAAAAGGAAGAAAACTTTTATATTTTATTGAAGTAAACATAAAAATAACAGCAGCCAGAAAAGCAACCAGTCTGCATCCTGCTATTACCGAAAAAAGTTTATCAAGCTTAATCTTTTCTGTTTCTATATTCTTTTTTTCCTCTACAAGTCCGTCTTTAAGACCGTCCTTCATAAGTAAACCTCCGACGTATAGATGGTAGCCAGAATAACGAATTTTGACCCCACGTCATAATTTAACATATATGTTAAAACTTTGAAAGTGTTTATTGATTTTTTTAAATCATTGACTTACAATACTGATATATTTATTAAGAAAGGTGGGTTATTACTTATGGCAAGACGTGGACTTTTAGGAGGATTACTTACTGTTACTACTGCAGCTGCAGCTGTTGCCGGAGTATGTTATTTATTCAAAGAAGAAATTAAAGGAACCAAAACTTATAAAGATCTTGATGAGAAGTACGATGTAGACAACAAAATAAAAGAGTACTCAAATAAAGCTAAAACTACTGCTTATGATCTCAAAGATAAGGCTAAAGTTGCTGCCAAGGATCTCAAAGCCAAGGGTGAAGAATGGAAAGCAAGCAATGATGACACCATATTTGAAGACGATGAGATAATAATTGACGGAGGCGCTTCAGAATCACGCGATTATGTTTCTATTAAGAGCGATGATATTTCCGAGAATATTTCCGAAGTAGCAGAAGATTTAAAAGAAAGCGCTTCTGATAAGGTTGAAGAGATAAAAGATACCGTTGCTGATAAGGCCGAGGACGCTAAAGAAGAAGTCGCTGACAAGGTCGAAGAAACAAAAGAAGCGGTTGCCGATAAAGTTGATGACATAAAAGACTCTATATCTGATAAAGCTGAAGACATTAAGGATATTGCAGATAATATTGCAGACAATATCGAAATGGACTAATCACAATAAATTAATCACAAAAAATAATCATTAAAATAATCATTAAAAAAGAAGCGAATCACCGCTTCTTTTTGATTTATCTTGTTAAAATTCAATTCTTTTATCATTCATTCTTTTCGTTCTTTTCATTCTTTTCGTCCTGTTGTTCATCTCTTCCTGATAATTTCCCGGGATTATAAAATGTATAAACATTTATATATATTACAAGAAAGATCATCAGAAACACAGAACAGATACGAGTCAGCCTGATAAGAAAAATCCTGCGCTGCGGAAATTCAACTTCACTCAGAACAATAGGTTCAAAATACTCCTCAAGAGCACCATCTCCCAGATTCAGTCTGTCATTATACTCTGACTCAATATAATTAATAACTGCATCTTCCTGAACAAGTCTTACCCTTATCTTATCAGTTATCCTGTCCTCATCGAGCAGCGCTATGGTTTCATTCGAAAGAGCAAAAAATATAATACGGTTTCCATCGACGATATAATAATAACTACCTGTAACCTTATCTCCCTGTACTACATCAAAACCAGAGCTATAAAGTATATCATCAGGCTGTATTTCCACATTCTGCTTTCCCAGACGAAAGGCAGTCTGAATATCGGAAATATCATTTAATACGTATATCCTGTTATCGTCAAGAATACTCAGCTGACTGGATATAACAAACAGAGACATAAGAATTATAAATGCAGGAATCATATATATTAAATTTCTTAGAATTGTACGTTTAAACATATGATTCATTCACTCTGTATATTATTTCGCAACTATATTTATAATCTTTCCAGGAACATATATCTCTTTCATGATGGTCTTGCCATCAAGTCTGGAACCAAGAGCTTCCTTAGCTTTTGAAAGAATCTCATCCTTTGAAGCATCAGCCGGAACATTTATTGTAAGTCTTGTTTTACCCATAACCTGTACAGGCAGTGTTATTTCATCACTAACAAGATGCTTCTCATCAAATTCAGGCCATTTTTCCTCAAATACAGATGCCGTTCCTCCAAGAACCTCCCAGAGTTCTTCTCCAATATGAGGAGCAAAAGGAGCAATAAGTCTTACTGCAGTTTTAAGAGTTTCTTTATCTACTCCATCAGCCTTAGTTAATTCCACAAACTTATTATTATATTCCATAAACGCAGAAACAACCGTGTTAAGATTAAAACTTTCGAGGCGCTCAGTAACCGTCTTAACAAATCCGTTACGAAGTCTGAGAAGTTCATCTGTCTCCTTAACATCTCTGTCTGCATTATCCATAACAACATTGTAGAATCTCTTAATGAATCTGTATATTCCGTCAATACCGGCATCATCCCAGATAGCATCAGCTTCAGGCGGACCTACAAAGAGCTCATAGAGTCTGAGTGTATCACAGCCATAATCCCTTACAATATCATCAGGTGATACAATGTTTCCGAGAGACTTACTCATTTTGGTAGGTTTTCCGGTTTCACGATCACGACCGCAAATCATTCCCTGATTAAAGAGCTTCCTGAATGGTTCATCAAAACCAACAACCCCGATATCATAAAGGAATTTGGTCCAGAATCTTGAATACAGCAGGTGAAGAACCGCATGCTCAACACCTCCGATATACATATCTACAGGAAGATATTTATCAGCTTTTTCTCTTGATACAAGTTCTTTATCATTATTTACATCAACATATCTGAGGAAATACCAAGATGAGCCAGCCCACTGAGGCATAGTATTAGTTTCTCTCTTAGCAGGACCTCCACACTGAGGACATGTACAGTTAACCCACTCTTCTATTGCAGCAAGCGGTGACTCTCCTGTTCCTGTTGGCTCATATTTCTCAACCTCAGGAAGTCTGAGTGGAAGTTCTTCTTCAGGTACAGCTACGCATCCACATTTCTCACAGTGAACAATCGGAATAGGCTCGCCCCAGTATCTCTGACGTGAGAATACCCAGTCACGAAGCTTGTAATTAGTTGTAGCTTTACCATAGCCCTTCTCTTCTATAATCTTAGGAGCTTCCTTCTTAAGCACAGCAGACTCCATACCATTCCAGTCACCGGAATTAACCATGATACCAGATGCTGCTGTATAAGCCTCTGTCATCTCATTTCCGTCCTGAACATCGTCTAATGTCGGAGCGATAACCTGGATTATCGGAAGGTCAAACTTCTTAGCGAATTCAAAATCTCTGTCATCGTGGGCAGGAACGCACATGATAGCTCCTGTACCATAATCAGCAAGAACATAATCCGAAAGCCAGATAGGTGTTTTAGCACCATTCAACGGATTTATCGCATAACAACCTGTGAATACACCTGTCTTCTCTTTATCAGCCATACGATCAATAGATGATTTGAGTGAAGTCTGGTAAATATAATCCTTTACAGCCTTTTCTGTCTCAGGTGTGTATAATTTAGAAGCAAGCTCTGATTCAGGAGCAAGAACCATAAAAGTAGCACCATAAAGAGTATCAGGTCTCGTTGTATATACAGTAATAATCTCTTCCCTTCCATCTACAGGGAAATTAACTTCAGCACCCTGAGATTTTCCAATCCACTCAGACTGCATCTTCTTAACTTTCTCAGGCCAGTCAAGCTTATCCAGATCAGCAAGAAGTCTGTCAGCGTAAGCTGTAATCTTAAGCATCCATTGACGAAGATTCTTCTTCGTTACGTCAGCACCACAGCGCTCACATTTACCATCTTTTACTTCTTCGTTAGCAAGACCTGTCTTACATGAAGGACACCAGTTGATAGGCATTTCTTTCTCATAAGCAAGTCCCTTCTTGAACATCTGTACAAATATCCACTGAGTCCATTTAAAATAATCCGGATCAGTAGTATTAACTTCCATATCCCAGTCATAGATAGCAGCTATCTGCTTAATCTGTTCTTTGATATTTGCTATATTTTTTGCAGTAGAAATAGATGGGTGAACCCCATTCTTAATAGCATAATTCTCAGCAGGAAGTCCAAAAGCGTCCCAGCCCATCGGATGGATAACATATTTTCCATGCATCATCTGATAACGACTCCATACATCAGATATAACATATCCTCTCCAGTGACCTACA
The DNA here is from genome assembly GCA_902782965.1 of uncultured Lachnospiraceae bacterium. Classification (GTDB taxonomy): domain Bacteria; phylum Bacillota; class Clostridia; order Lachnospirales; family Lachnospiraceae; genus Eubacterium_Q. Next base: position 7,380 of record CACZPG010000253.1, on the reverse strand, counting down.
TGAAGTCCATTACCTGAAGGATAAGGAAACATGTCAAGGCAGTAATACTTATCCTTATTACCATCATTTACGTTTACTGGATTCTCCTCCCATTTCTTATTCCATTTTGCCTCGATAAGCTTATGATCAAATCTGGCCATAACTTCCTCCTTGATATAACAATTTACTTTTTATTATTATTTTTATCTCCGGATTTCTCCTTCGACTCATGATGAGTAACTTTTTCAAACAATTCTTTAGAATGCTGGATCTGCTCCAGTTTCTTAGCTCTCTTCGCTTTCTCAGTTGAATTCTCAAATCTTTTCTTAGGGCCTCTGATAGGATTGCCATTCTCATCAAAGCCCCTTAGCGCCACAAAATACTGCGTATCATTGGCAAGTCCATTCTTATTAAGACCGTCTCTTAGAAGCAGCGTCAGCAAAGCATAAACACACGCAAAGGTCGGAACTCCCAGAACCATACCGGCAAACCCAAACAGATTTCCACCCACAATAATCGCAAACAGAACCCAGAAACTTGAAAGTCCAATAGAATCACCGAGAATAAGCGGTCCGATGATATTACCATCAACCTGCTGAAGCACTATTATAAATATAATAAACACAAGACACATCTTGGGAGATTCCACAAGAACCAGGATTGCTGATGGAATTGCTCCGATAAACGGACCAAAAAACGGAATAATATTGGTTACACCGATAATAACACTGATAAGTACAGCATAAGGCATATCAACAATCTTACAGAAAATAAAGCAGATAAAACCGATTATGATAGAATCAACTATTTTTCCATTTATGAAGCCACTGAACACAGCATCAGTAAAATCAAGTGCATTTAATATCTTATTCCCTCTCTCACGATTAAATACAGCGTATATAATCTTCTTTCCTTGTGCCGAGAAGGTATCCTTACTTATCAGAAGATAAACAGCTGCAATGATACCAATCACAAAATTCAGAATAAACTTCAGACCACCCACAATTCCACTGGATATTGCTTTTACAATACTATCCATATTAGGAAGAAGTCTTTTCTGAAGAATACTCTTCAGATTCTCTTCGATATCACCCATATAAGTATTAAAAATATTTACTATATTCTCATTATCCCTGGCGAGCTTATTAGCAAATTTTTCAAGATTATTGGAATAAAGATCAATATTCTCATAAAGTTTATTAATACTCTCATACAACGCAGGAATAAGAATCCAGCAAAACGAAGCAATCATAGCCAGGAAAAATAACATAGCAAGAATAACAGCCAGCACATCCGATAACTTATTTATCCTGTTCTGAGTGGAATTTTTCATAAGTTTGCCAAAGGTTTCTCTGAAACGCATTCGGAGTCTGTTAACAATAGGATTCAGAAGAAAAGCAATAATAAATCCGATTATTATGGCAGACATAGCTTTCAATAGTCTTCCGATCAGATGAAAAAGAATAGATATTTTTCCTATAAAAAGATAAAAGATAACAATAATACAACCTGCTCCCGCAAGAGTAAGCATTTTTCTGACATCTATCAGATTTAATTTGCTGTCTTTTCTTTCCTCTTCCACATCAATCTCCTTATATCAGGACCATTTACTTCTTATCAAAACTTATACTACAAAAATTTACTATAACACAATTCATTAGATTTTTCATTAAAATACTAAAAATTCTCCGGATTAAGCTCAGTGAAATTACTGATAGATGCATATACACCGGGTTTTGTGATAAGACTGGTATTCCAACTGTCACCGGTTACAGCTATTATATGTCTTATTCCGGCAGAATAAGCCGCAGTCACACCCGAATCACTATCTTCAAAAGCCACTATCTTGTCTGCAGGTAAACCGATTTTATTTATTGCAGCAAGATATAAATCAGGATGAGGTTTAAGAGGAATATTTCCCGAGCCTATAACTATATCCTCCCACCTGAACCATCTTCCAAGATCATATCTTTCAAAATACATATTCATATTGCCCAGATCAGCTGTTGTCGCAATGGTTCTCGGAACCTGGGCAAGAAGCAGATAATTCAGAAAGCTCTCAAGTCCCGGAGCCAGTGACACATTATCCTTTGCAATAAGATTTCTGTAAATTCTCTCCTTCTCTTCAGAGAACTGAACTATCATATTATCCGATAATTCATACCCAAGAAAATGTTCAAGAATTTCTTTCGGAGTCTTCCCTACTATCCACACATTGATATCCCTGTCAGATACAGGCTTCAGAGCAAGTTCCTCAATATAAATCTGCCAGGCTTTATTATGATATTTCCCATCAAATATACAGGTTCCGTTAAAGTCAAAAATAACCCCTATGTCTTTATTCACATTATTCTCCTGTCTTATATTCTATAGCAATTCTTCTCTTTAAAATCCCGGCATTAATAAACACCTTGCTTTTTCCCGTCTTTTCACAGTATTTCGAAAAATCTTTTTTGAATATTTCAAATCTTTTCAATTGATATTTCTTATCTGTATTATTTCTTCCGGAAAAATCCTGTTCAAAACAGTAATCGATTACCTGCACCCTGCAAAGCCCTCTTCTTGAAAGGTTATACAGGAGGAGAAAATCTGTCATATCAAGAAACAGTTCTTCAGAATAACCTTTAATTTTCTTCAGGCAGCTGAGTCTGACTGTCATTCCACTGTTAATACAAATAATGTCATCATATATTCCCGACTGAGTAATATAATCATCCTTCATAAATTTCAATTTATATTCATGCATGGGAGACATTGGCTGGCCATTTGAACGGATCATTCCGGTTAATACATTTATATCCTTCTTACCCTTTACTATCTCTTTATATGTATCATAGATCATTGACAGGTATTCATAAGGTATAGCTGTATCATCATCCAGAAACATCATAAATGTATTTTCAGGATCATCACATTCTCTAAGAGCATGTTTAATAGAAACATTGTACGCCTTAGACAGGCCAAGATTCTTATTATTCCTGATATAAAACACACCATCCATCAGAACCAGATTTGTCTGTCCATCAGACAGGTCGTACTCAGGATAAAGCGAAGAATTTCTGTCCAGAAAAACCTTGGTAGAATTATCAACAATAATTACATTTACTTCATCCTTGCCTTTATCTTTCATGAACTTACAAAGGCTTTCTGCGGCAGCAATGCTATCAAGTTTTTTGTTATATGTCACAACAGTAATATAAAACATAACAACATCTCCCGATCAAGAATCAATAAGCTTTAATCTTCGTCCATAAATCCGAATAATATTCTTTAATTTCTTTGTCCTGATATCTGAAAACCTCATTATTTGGAGCTCCGAAAACAGGAACATAAGCATTTATATCTTTGAACTCAGTTTCTTTGAGATCCTCCATTACTTTGGTAACCGGAGTGGTATAACCGACAAAAATGGAATTATCATATACGTTATCATATTCCAGCATATAGTCCATAAAACTTTCAGCAAGCTCAGTATCAGTACATTCTTTTGTAAGAACCATGGCATCACACCATTCGTTGGTTCCCTCCGGCGGATCAAAATAACCCAGATCTTCATTCTCAGCCATGATATAATTACCATCACCGGAATAAACCACGGCAATAGATTTATTTCCGGAAATCATATTATCCATGACATCATCTCCGGCGTATACTACATCCATATTCTTCTTCTGATCGATAAGCCACTCATAAGCTTCTTTGATTTCTTTCTTATTCGTTGTGTTCATCGAATAACCAAGAGCCTTCAAAGCAACCATGAAGCTGTCTCTTTCAGAGTCATACATGTAAATATCACCGGCATATTTCTCATTTCTTAGAAGTTCCCAGCCATCGCCAAGGTCTTTCTCATCAACCTTGTTCTTATCATAAAGAATTCCTACAGTACCAACAAAATAAGGTACCGAGTATTTATTCTCAGGATCAAAAATATATCCCATATTTTCAGGGTTAATATCATCCTTATGAGTAATATTATCCCAATTAACCGGCTGAAGTCGTTTCTCCTTAATCAGTCTTTCTATCATATAATCACTAATTATCAGGATATCATATTCAGAACCACTCATAAGTTTCGTGTACATTGATTCATTGGAATCAAAAGTTTCATATATAATGTTGCAATTATACTCTTCTTCAAATTTAGTGAGCAATTCAGGATCCATGTATTCCCCTGAATTAAATACTCTGAGGGTTCTTGCATTTCCTTTCATTCCGGTAAAAATACTCAATCCAAGTATAAGCACAAATCCAAATACCAGGAAATATTTCATGGTATTTTTAACCATGGCCGGTATAAGCTTCGAAATGATAATGAGAAGTGCAATCACAATAATAACAATGGTTGAAAGCGCATTTATCGTAGGATTTGTTCTTTTGGTCATATTATATACAACGATAGATATATTCTCAACGCCATTACCGGTAACAAAATATGAAATTACAAAATCATCAAAACTCATTGTAAAAGCAAGAAGAATACCGGCATATATTCCGTCCTTTAGCATCGGAATAATGACTCTGACAAGCGCCTGGAAGGGCGTCGCCCCCAGATCCATCGCAGCATCCGCCACACTGGGATCAAGTTGTCTTACTTTAGGATATACCGATGTAATTACGTAAGGCGTACAAAAAGCTATATGCGCCAAAAGCATTGTAATATAACCCTTTGCAAACATTACTGATGAGAACAGTATCATTAATCCTATCGCAGTAACAATATCCGGATTCATGATAGGAAAATTATTCATATTTAAGACAATATCCCTTACAATCTTTCGGTTTTTAGAAAGACCAATTGCGGTAACCGTTCCGAGAATGGTAGAGATAAAAGTCGCAAAAAGAGCAATTGTAAGAGATACATATACTGCTCTCATTATTGAACCATCACTAATAAGTCTCTCATACCACCTCAGTGAAAATCCGGTCATGCTGGTAAGACTCTTAGACGAATTAAAAGAGAATACCATCATCACAACAATAGGGAGATAGAAAAAAATAAATAAAGCAACAATGTAAACTATATAGATAGCTTTATTTTTTCTGGACTCACGCATCCTGCTCCTCCTTCTCCTCTTTGTCAAATTTCTTCATAAGAGTAAGACCTATAAGGATGATTAATGTAAGAATAATCGATGTAGCAGAGCCGAAATTCCAGTCTCCCACCGAAATAAACTGATTCTCAATAAGATTACCTATAAGCATATACTGACCACCGCCAAGGAGTTTTGGAATAACGAATGTAGATATCGAAAGAAGAAACGTCATCATTATGCCGTTAATAACTCCGGGAATCGACATTTTAAGAATAACATTAGTGAAAGTTTCAAAATTATTCGCTCCAAGATCATGAGAAGCCTCAATAAGAGAACGATCGATTTTTCTGATAGAAGTATGAATAGGAATGACCATAAACGGCAGAATATCACTTATCAAACCTATTAAAACAGCAAAATCCGTATACATGAAAGTTCTGGCATCACAACCAAAGAGTCCGAGAAATTTATTGATCAGACCATTATCAGATAATAGACTGATCCAGGCATAGGTTCTCAGAAGTGTGTTGATCCACATCGGAATAGTTACAAGCAGAATAAGAAGATCCTGAGTAGAATCTTTAAATCTTGTAATAAAATATGCAAGAATATATCCAAGAATCAGACAGATTAAAACAGATATAAGTCCAAGAACGAAAGACTTCTTCATTACATCCAGATAAATAGGTTCACCTATCTTCTTAAAATTCTTCAAAGTAAACTGAATATTAACAAGTTCATTACCACCGGTCGTAAACGAATAAAGAATAATAAGAAGTAACGGAACTACAATTATTACAATGGACCAGATTAAATATGGTCGAATTAATTTTGTATAATGCTTCATGTCAAAACTCCAAAAACAACAATAACCGTGCTCTACTGTCTCCTTCGGAGACACTTTCCTCATACCCTTCCAGGTAATCTGCTTCGCAGATTACCTCAGGAATATATCTACTGCATGTTTTCTTGCGAGCAAGAACATGTAGTAGATATATTCCTGATTCTGCAAGTAGCTACCACTCCATCGGATACATGACGTGGATTTCGTCGGGGCCGAATTTCAGACCTACTTTAAGGCCTGGTTCATAATAGTCGGTTGTATGAATCAGATAATCACGATTCGGTGTTTCTACGACTATTTCATGATGTACGCCTTTGAATATAATAGATTTTACCGTACCTTTAACTTTCGCATCTTTGGGCTTAACTATATCTATATCTTCAGGTCTGATTACAACTTCAACGGCTTCATCGTTTTTGAAACCTTTATCAACACATTCAAAATCTTCCCCATCGAAAGATACCAGAAGGTCCTTCTTCATAACCGCTTCAATAATATTGGAATCCCCTATAAAGCTTGCTACAAATCTATTTTCCGGCTCATTATATATATCCTCAGGTGTACCTACCTGCTGGATAATTCCTTCATTCATTACAACAACCGTATCACTCATGGAAAGCGCCTCTTCCTGATCATGGGTTACAAATATAAATGTAATGCCAACTTCTTTCTGTATCTTCTTTAATTCTATCTGCATATCTTTTCTAAGTTTGGCATCAAGAGCTCCCAAAGGTTCGTCCAGAAGAAGGATTTTAGGTTCATTTACAAGGGCCCTTGCTATGGCAACTCTCTGTTGCTGACCTCCGGAAAGACTGGAAACATCTCTCTTTGCATATCCGGAAAGGCCAACCAGTTCAAGCATAGCTGATACTTTATGATCAATAATGGATTTATCCATTTTCTTTATCTTAAGACCAAACGCCACATTATCATGAACATTCAGAAAAGGAAACAGAGCATACTTCTGAAAAACCGTATTTACCTCCCTTTTATAAGAAGGTATCTTGGTAATATCTATACCATCAAAAAGTACTTCTCCACCCGAGGGATCCTCAAATCCCGCAATTATTCTTAATGTAGTAGTCTTTCCACAACCGGAAGGACCAAGTAAGGTCAGAAATTCATTTTCATGTATTGTAAGATCAATACCTTTAAGCACCTGCTGATCCTCAAAGTTTTTGGTCAGATTTTTTAATTCAATTAGAGGCTCTTTCTTTTCATGTTCCATAATGCTTTTACCTTTATTTCCTAACATAATCCATAATAAAATAACAAATATTTTTGCAGCAAAATTATGCCACATCGAATGATTATACTATAAACAAAAAAATAAAGCCACTATTTTGAATAGTGGCTTTAAACTCTATAAAACATAAATTTAAATATATTCTATTTTTTATAATCCTGTGCAGGATTAGGATATATCCTGCAAATAGGCTGAATAGACCCAGACTTATAACCAATCCAAACCTCAGGAAATCCATTATCTTCTCTTCTGTAGATTATCCAGCATTCCGGACTATG